>JAIRVD010000203.1 GCA_031254075.1 Clostridiales bacterium | reverse complement strand
TGCCGGCGATGTAGTCGGCGATTGAGCGTGGGGTATCGTCGTTTACGATTTCGGGCGGGAGTTTTTGCGGGTTTTGCAAATAGAATTAAAACATTAGGCGCAGCATGGATTTAATCTTGCTGCGTTCTTTTGTGTGGAGTTGATTTGCGTAAACGCGTTCGAACATGAAGGTTCGGAATTCTTTTAACGCAGCGGTGATTTCGGGCGAAAGGCATATATCGTTGCCTGCAAGGCTGTTCTCCACAAGATTACAAACAAGAAAATTAATGCGTTTTGCGGGGGTTGTGCCGAGCGCTTCTGAGATATCTTTCGGAAGGTCGTGTTCTTCCAAGATTTTTGCGCGGATTGCGTCGTCAACATCGTGGTTCATGTAGGCGATTTTATCGCAGAGCTGAACAATTCTGCCCTCGAGAGTAGCGGGTTTGCAGGCGGTTCGGTGGTTGAGGATGCCGTCGATTACTTCAAAGGTTAAATTCAAATCTTCCAACGTTTCCACCACCCGAACGGATTGTTCATTGTGACGAAACCCGCCCGGCAGAAGTCCGTTCAACGCGTCTTCGCCCGTGTGTCCGAACGGAGTATGCCCGAGGTCATGCCCGAGTGCAATCGCTTCCGTCAAATCTTCGTTCAAATTCAGCGCGCGTGCAACCGTTCTTGAGATTTGCGCGACTTCCAGTGTGTGTGTAAGGCGTGTTCTGTAATGGTCGCGTTCAGGCGAAATAAATACCTGTGTCTTGTGCATCAGTCGCCGAAACGCTTTACAATGTGTAATTCTGTCGCGGTCTTTTTGAAATTCCGTGCGAATGGCGCATTTTTCGGACGGCATTTTGCGTCCGCGGGTTTCCGCGCTTTTCGTCGCGCGCAAAGAAAGCGTTTTCATTTCGGCTTCTTCGCGAATTTCTCTAAGACACGTCAAATTTATACCCCGTTCCCCAAACCGTTTTAATTGACCACGAATCATCCTTGCGCATTTTTTCGCGCAGTCGTTTTACATGAACATCCACCGTGCGCGTGTCGCCTGCGAATTCGTAGCCCCAGCACGCCGTAAGCAACTGGTCGCGTGTAAACGGCAACCCGGGATGGCTCGCAAGATAATGAAGCAATTCAAATTCCTTAGGCGGAAGCTCCAATTTTACGCCGTGATAAATCACTGTAAGTCTGTCGGCATCAATTGCGAGATTCGGCAGAACAATCGCCCGCGGACTGTCCGCGCGCCTGCTTTCATAACGCCGCAGAACCGCCTTCACGCGTGCAACCAATTCCTTGGGCTCGAACGGTTTTACCATATAATCATCCGCGCCAAGCTCCAACCCAAGCACCTTGTCAAACGTCTCGCCCTTTGCCGAAAGCATAATTATCGGAACACTGCTTATACGCCGAATCTCGCGGCAAACCTGATACCCGTCCATCTCGGGCAGCATTAGGTCCAAAAGCACCAAAAACGGCGCGTATGCCGGAAATGTCTCCACAGCAACGCGCCCATTGTAAACTTCCTTCGTTTCATAGCCTTCCTTGCGCAAATAGAGCGAAATTAATTCCGCGATTCGCTTATCGTCGTCAACGACTAAAATTTTAATCATGTCTCTTGCATCCTAGCGACGGCATCATTCATTTCCTTTTCAAATGACTGCAACTGCTCGGCGGTTGGTTCGCCGCCTTCGTAGATTATGGATTCGATTGCTTCGGAAGCTTTGGCGAGCGCGATTTCTTTCAGAACATTTGCCATGCTCTTGACGGTGTGTGCCAAGCGACGTGCGGTTTCCATGTCGTTTTTCTCGAGTGCTTCGATGATTTCGGGATAGGAGTTTGCTTGCGATTCCAGGAATTCTTCGCGAGCCATAGCCATTATTTCGGGCGAATTGTAATAGTCGTCAGGGTCGGCGGCGGGTTCGGGGATTTGAATTTCGCCGGTTTCGGTTTTTTCGTCAGAATCGGCTTCGGGAGCAGTGTATTCGTAAGTATATTCGTCGCTGAGCGGAACATATTTAAGAATGGTTTCATGCAAAAAGCGTGATTGAATGGGTTTTGCGATGTAGCCGTCAAAACCGTTCGAAAGGAATTCTTCTTCCTGCCCCGCGAACGCGTTTGCGGTGAGCGCTATAACCGGGTGTGTATAGCCAATGTCGCGCAGAATTTTCGTCGCGTCAATGCCGTTAAGCTCGGGCATCATGTGGTCCATAAACAGGATGTCGTAGACTGAGCCGTTTTTAATTTTATTTATCGCGCTCATGCCGTCTTCGCAGGTTTCGGGAACGATGTTGTACAGCCCGAGCATCCCTTTAGCCACGAAAAGATTGGTTGCGACATCGTCAACAACAAGGATTTTCGCGTGGGGTAGGGAGATGGGTTTTACATCAAGTTTTCTTCTTGTTGATTCGAGATTTGCGAGGTTTTTCGCGGTGTTAACGCCAAGCTCCTTGTATAACGACGATTGTTGCGGAATCATCAGCGTAATTTTCGTGCCTTCGCCGACATAGCTTTGGATGTCGATATGCGCTCCCATCAGTTCGAGTAAGTTGATTACAATCGGCATTCCGAGACCCGTGCCGGCGATATTACGCGCTTCGGCTTCGTGGAAGCGGCTGTATTCTTCCGATAACAGTTTTTTAATTTGGTCTTCGGTCATTCCGCGCCCGGTGTCGGAAATCGTCACCATCATGTTTATCATGCCGTCGGTGGGGTGGGGCATTCGTTTTACTGAAAACTCGACCGTGCCGTCTTCGGTGTATTTGAACGCGTTACTTATTAAATTGTTCAGCACTTGTTTCAGACGCAGAATATCTCCGACCAAAACGGCAGGCAGGCTTCCGTCGATTAGCACGTTGAACTTAAATTTCTTAGAATCAAGCGCGACGGTGTGCATTTGCAGAACATCTTGCAACAGTCCCGCAACTTCGTATTCGCCGTCGATGATATCGAATTTACCCGCTTCGATTTTTGATAAATCTAAAATGTCGTTCAAGATTCCGATTAACACGCTCGACGACGAATAAATCATATTAAACGCTTCTTCGACTTCTTTTGAAAGGTTCGGATTGTGCAGTTGAATTTCCGCAACGCAAATTACGGCGGAAATCGGCGTGCGTATCTCGTGGCTCATATGCGCAAGGAAGCGCGTTTTTGCCTGCGAATTTTCTTCCGCAATCGAAGACTCTTTCATGCTTTGAATTGCGGTTGCTTCGATTTTTTTCGCCCAATTCGCAAAGGATTTTACGGTCAGCAGCGAAAGAACAAGCGAAAAAATAACGGTAAGCCCAAGAATTATCACGGTAACCCGTCGGTTTAACGCAAGAGTTTCTTCGATTTCGGCTTGAATATTTTCGTCAACCTGCGTGTCCATAGAACTCAGCCGTCGAATATAGTCGTCGATTGTCTCGGAAAAGTCGAGCATTCCGATGCCGGAATAATCCTCACCCGAAAGAAAATCGGCATTGAATTTTTGATAACTGTCATTTACCAGCGACATGATTTCATTCATCATCCGAATTAAATCATCAATGGAATAGGTGACCAGATGCTCAATAAAAAGCTCGTCTTCGGAAATTGATGCTATGTACTGCCGCGACAATTCACCCAAATCTTCATAAGATTGGGTGATGAAACGCGAGTAATTATTACGGTGAGTATCCGTCGCGCGTGCCATCCAGTCGGCATTATAAAACGACGAATGCAGGTAAACGCGGAAATCCGCAAATTCCTTTTCGAATTTTAATAGAAGCACATTGCGTGCTTCTATGTTGTCAATCCTATAACGGTATAACTCATCCATATTCTGCGTTGTAATATTCGAATAAATCGCAACCGCGAAAAATAACACGATAACTATTGCAAAGGATATCAGAAGTCTTGTTATAACACTAATACTTTGCAATTTTTTCATGCCTAGTATCTCTCCCCTTTGACTTTTGCCGGTTCCTCGGGTTCTTCTTCCTCTGCTTCCGATTCATCCTCCGGTCTGTTATCGTATCCGGCTTTGTCAAGTGCGGCTTTTATCCGTTCGGGGTCAACGGGCTTAATTACAAAATCCT
>JAIRVD010000187.1 GCA_031254075.1 Clostridiales bacterium | reverse complement strand
CGCGGCAATGGGACGCTTTACAACGGTTTCGGTTAATTTAATCATGCTATTCCCCCGCGATTTCGATTTCTATTCCGTCGGAAAGTCTTGCGCTCCAGGTGTTTATGACTTGCGTGTTTTGTGATATTCCGGAAATTATTTCAATATAATTCGTGTCAAAAACGCCGGTTTCAACGGGTATGAACCGCGCAATACCGTTTTCCGCAACATAAACATGCGGAACCCCTTGCTCATAAAAAATCGCCGCAAGCGGAAGAAGCATCGTATCATTCGAGCGTTCCGCTTCCGCGAAAACACGAACCGAGGTTCCGCTTAACAGCGAAGCGGGCGGATTCGGAATATTCGCGCCGATTGTAAGCAGTCCGCCGAAATCAACCATTGTACCGATTTCCGTAATCGTGCCGGGCAAAACATTATTTCCGTCACGCAGAGAAATAGAATCGCCGATGCTCAAATAGGCAACCGAACGCCGCGGCACACGAAAATTAACCGTCATGCTGTCATGCCCGGAAATTAAAAACGCGGGCGAAGTCTGCAACGCAAAACCGAACGGTTCGACATTGCGCATCTCAACGATTCCGCTAATCGGTGATGTAACGTTTGCGTCGTCCAACATATCGCGAACGTTTTCCAAATTTACCATAATAATATTTCGCGCGGCTTCCGCCTGTGCCAAACCGTCGGTGGCGCGGCGTCTGTTTTCTTCAGGTGCCTGCTCAAGCAAAATGCGCTGTCCTTCAAGTGCCTGTTCGCGCCCCATACGCGCTTGCGCAAGCCCAAGCTCCGCCTGCGAATGCCCGATATTCGCGCGCTCCAATGTTGCCTGCGCATTCGAATATCCCGCTTCCGTCTGCTCCCACGCACTGCGCGAAACAACACCCGCCTCAAAAAGCGTCGTTGTATCGCGGAACGCCTGTTCCGCCAAATCATATCCCATTTGCGCCTGCTCAACACCGAGCGCGGCTTGTTCCAAATTATATTCCGCTTGCGCTACACCCGCTTCCGCCTGTGCAACGCCACCCGCCGCAGACAATATCTGGCTCTGCATCGCGCTTCCGTCCACAAGCGATACACCCGTTTGCGCCGCCCTTACAACAGCGTCCTGCACCGCAAGCTGCGCCTCAAGCGACGCAATATTCGTTTCAATATCATCGGTCTTTATCGAGAATAATATATCTCCCGCTTCAACCATGTCGCCCACTTGAAAAAACACTTCACTAACCTCGCCCGGCACACGCGGAATTATCGCAACCTGCTGAATCGGCTGCATAACCCCGACATACTCCCCGATAACCGCAATATCACCAATCTGCGGCGAAATAACTCCCACCGAAATGCCGTTCGTTGTCGCTGATGTTTCAACCGTGGAATCACCGCACGCCGCGAGCGGAAAAAATATCAAGCAAAATAAAAAAAACATTTTAGAAATCTTCATAAAAAAAGAACCTCCTCAAACGTCTTCCGTTTCTCTCAGTTCTGTATATTATATCAAAATCTCAAATTGTTAAACCCTTTTTTGTTAAACAAAAGGTAAACTGAGGGTAAACTGCCTATTCAAAATGACAGTTCACGAATCTTGCTAATCTGCTAACCGTTATCCTCCACAAATGAAACAAGCGGATACAACTCGTTATAATGCTTATGTATGAACAACGCATTTTTTTCGTCGAAGAGTTTTTGTGCGACACCGTCTGCGATGGGTGTGAGGATTTGCTCGTTTGCGCATTGAACGGGCGAAATATCGGGGATGTAATCGTTGCCGTCAAAGGACAGGATATCGTAAACATAATTGCAGCGTGATTTAATGGCGCATTCTTCACAAGTGACGGGCGTGGATGCGCCTTTTTCATAGATTAAATTATGCTTTGCGAAATCAATTCCGGAAAATACGCTTCCTATTTCGAAGGCCGGATTGTTCAGATGTCTTGAAAGCGTGTAAATTTTTCCGTTCGGTGCAACGGAGGGTTGATTCATTGCGAAGCGGCTGCGGTCGGTGTGATATTTATCGCCTTTGATATGCGACATGATTTTTATGTCAAACGGCGAAAGATAGAATTTTTCTTCCGCTCTTGTGAGGTTTAGATACATATCAGCCATTTTTTTATATTCGTTTCCCAAAACCGCCAAAAGTTCTTCTGTCCACGGGGCATCTTCGGAATAATTCATGTTACACGTTATGTATCGAAAACCCGCGTCAAATAAAAATCGCACGATTTCCGCCGCGCGATGCACCGTTGACGGGTCGATAACGCACATTCCGGTTGCGTAGGGTTGGTATTTCAAAAGCATTGGAATTTTCTCCGCTAGCGCGTCAAACGAACCGCTGTTATCATGAAAAATACGGCAAACATCCTGCGCGGGACCATCATGCGAAAAGCTCATCGAAAGATTATTATCGCGAGAAAATTTTAAAAATTCTTCGTCAAGAAGAATTCCGTTAGTAGTAATTTTATAATAAAAAATATGCCCGGTTTTCTTATTTATTTTTTTCGTGTAATCCACAATATCGTAAATAAGTTGTTTTTCAAGCAACGGCTCGCCGCCGTAAAACAACAGCCCCGATGTATTCGTGTTCTTCATACCAAGCTCTGCCGCCGCAAACGCAACCTCGCGCGACATTCGCTCGGGTCCGGGCTCCACAAAGCAATATTTGCATTTTAAATTGCACTGATTCGTTAAATGAAGTGTTAATTGCATGTAATCACAACCATCCGGGTTGATTGGTTCCATTCTACTTCCGCGCCGGTGGCTTCGGCGATGACGCGAAGCGGAACCAAAATTCTTCCGGATTGAACAATGATAGGAGCTTCAAGTTCCACCATTTCGCGGTTGACCATTATTACATCTCTGGTGCTTGTAAAAATGTCTATCGTGAGTTCATCTTTGCTTGCGAGGGCATATCCCATTTCGCTGTCCCAAGTGACCGTCATTCCCAATGCTTCAAAGATTGCGCGCATCGGCACCATTACGCGTCCGTTTGAAATAATCGGAGCGACGTCGAACGCAAGCGGAGTTCCGTTCAGCAGAACTTGTATTTCGTTCGATTGTTCGGAAAGAATTCCTTCGGCTTGCAAAAATAAAACGAATTCGGCGATTTGCGCGTTAAGCTCCGATTCAAGGAACGGGCGGGATTCGGCAACTTCTTCGGCGGAAGGCTCGGATGCTTCGTAGTCGTATGTTCTTCCTGCCCAAAAATATTTCGACGGATTGTAAAATACTCCGAAGGTTATATCGCTTGCCTGCGCCGCAAACCGTTCCGCGACTTCTTCCGCAAGGCGGCTTCCGCCGTGAGAGAAAAAGCCGATATGATTGTCAGCCCAGCTTACCTGCGAAATTGCAACGCGGTTTTCGCTGTCGTATAAATTAATTCCGAAGCTCGGCAAGTAACTGTCTCTGTCGCCGTATTTCACCGCGAGGTTCGGCGGAACCGCGCCAAATGTAAGACCCGCCGCTTCCAGTTGAGTGCGAATTATATTTGCCGCTTCCTGCTCGGTGAGATGGACAACATAGGACATGCTTCCGCTACCACCGCTGTGGATGCGCACCACCAAATCGAATTCACCGCTTGCGTTTTGCTCGACGGCGTACGCAAAATTATTTTTTGCAAACGGAGCCGCAAGTCCCGAAAGCGAAAGTGCACCCGCAAGTGAAATACAGGCAACAATTTTTGCGTTCGTTTTCCAGCGCGACGGAAGTTTTTTCAGCAACGCGGGTTTTTTTTCTTCCATTGTCGGAAGTTTAGGTGCCTCATAATTCTTAACGGGATTAATTCGCAACATAAAAAATTCCTCCTATAAAATAGTATGTAATCGCAAATAAAAATCCG
>JAIRVD010000142.1 GCA_031254075.1 Clostridiales bacterium | reverse complement strand
AGGTCAGCCGCTGTTCTAACGTTAATAACTCCTTAGGCGGCTGGTCGCTGGTTAAAACAATTTGTTTATTGTCGTCGTACAGTGTGTTAAAGGTATGAAACATTTCTTCCTGTGTTTCGTTTTTACCCTCAAGGAATTGAATATCATCAATCAGAAGAACATCTACTTCGCGGTATTTTTTTCGAAACGCGGGTGTTGTTTTTTCGCGAATGGATGAAATAAATTCATCGGTAAACGTCGCGCTCGAAATATATAAAACCTTTTTATCATTATTATTGTCATAGATTTGATTGCCTATTGAATGAATAAGATGCGTTTTTCCGAGACCGACGCCGCCGTACAGGAAAAGCGGATTATATTCATCCGCGACACCCGGTGTGTCTGCAACCGCACGCGAACCCGCGTATGCAAGTTCGTTGCATTTGCCCGAAACGAATGTTTCAAATGTATATCGCGGACGCAGACCTGTTTTATCATAATTGCTGATGCTGCGTGACCGTGCCGGATTGTCGGAATCCTCAGGCGAAATAATATGAAGCTCGATATCGTCCTGTGTGATTGAACGAATATACCGCGTAATTTCGCGGTGATAGCGACTCAGCGAAGATTTAAAAAACTCTGATTTCGCCATAATCGTAAAAATTCCGTTTTCATATGAAACGGGAATAATCGTTTGAATCATTGTATCGAAAACCACTTCGGAAAGAGAATTACTGAGCATTTTTTTTGCTTCAAGCCAAATCGTATTAGTATCCACAGACAAACCCCCTCAAAAAGTGAGCAAAGTTAATGTTATCCACATAGTTATCAACAGGCTGTGCATAACTTTAACTTTGCCACGCATTTATGATACCAAAATCAGGGAAGGTTATCAACATAAATAACATGTTGTTGATAACATACATAAATATTTTTTTCGTCGATTTCGCTCGCTTCTGTGAAAAAATTTTCATTTATTTCGATTAAGTTTGCCGAAAAAAAATTTAATTCGTTTTGTAAAGTATTTTGCGAAATATAAATTTCATCTTCAAAAAAATATCCGGTGTACGCGGAACGCACCCAACGAAAATTTTCAATTGTTTTTCTTTCCAGTGAAGAAAGAAAATACTCGTTTTGAATTGCGTTGCCATATGCGTTTAACAATTGAGATTCAATCGAAACGGAAAAATCATTGCTATATGCCCGCAATAGTGTTAGCGCATCGCCGTATACAATTAACCCGACACGCGGATAACTGTCTAACGCATCATACAAACGAGAAATTTCATCGGCTGCTTGATTTACGCGATATGTGTAATCGTTGCGCGAGTAATGACTTACTCCGAACGGAAAAATCATAATAGGCTTATTCTCGTGAAATGCATTGTAAAATTCATCGAATTCCGCAAGAACATCCGTAAAGCCATCATCTTTCCATTCCGCAAGCAACGACACGGCAACCCAATCCACCGCGCTATGCCCCGGATAATAATTTTGTGATGTACCGGCGGGTGCGGTCCACACAAACGCCGACATCGGTGCGTGCGTTAAAAAAATATTCCGCGCATTGCGGAAAAGCAACGAATATTCCGCAGGCATCATGCCGTGTCCTTCGGGATAAAACGTAATAAACATCGGTAAATTAAACGCTCCAAGCTGTTGCGCAAGTTGAATTATTAAATCAATTTCAGAAACGTCTTCAAAATTTTCGGGTGGATGTACAATAAAAAGCGGTGTTGCAACCGACGCAATGCAGTGCAACAACCACGACACGGGAATTTCTTCGCCGAGCACAATCTCATATACATAAACCGCGTGACTCCTGCCCGTCTCATGCTCAAACTCGCGAATCGTCATCTCGGGTATCAGCCATGCCCCGATATACGCGCCGTCCGACGGCTCGTACCGCCCGAATGCCGCATCCTCACGATACAAAACCGTAAACTCTCGCGGTCCCGTATCTTCAATCGCATCCTCCGCAATCACTTCATTCAAAGCACTGCCGTTAAAACGCGGTATTCCTATGATATCAGGCGAAAAATCTGTCGCGCATCCTGTTAAAAAAATTACAATGAAAAAAATAAAAATTTATTCATCAAGCCCTCTTTTCAGAAAAGATTTTCTGATTAAATTTTCGCCCGAGAAGAAATTTTTAATACGTTAATAAGCACCGCACCGATAATTCCGATGAATGCGGTGAAGATAAACGCGGCGTTAAGACCAAACGCGTATGATATCTGACCCGTTATGACCGGACCGAGGAACATGCCGATTCCGTAAACGGCTTGGTAGAAACCCATTGCGGCGGCACGGCTGAGAGGGGGTATATCGGAAATGCAGAGTGCGAGAAGCAGCGTTCCGAGAATTGCGGCACCGATGCTTCCGATAATTTGCACGATAAATAAAATCGTAAGTGTGCTGCTGAAAACAACTGCCGCACTTCCCGCGGCGGCGAGCATAAAACCGATTGTCAATGTTGCTTTTACGCCGAGTTTACGCGGCATAATTGTTCCCGCGAGCGGTGCGAACAGAATTGTCGGAAGGGTGGAAACAACGCCGAGAAGCCCTAAGTGAAATTGTGTTGCGTTGAGCTGTGAAGCGGCAAGGGGAATGAAGCCGAATGTAGTTGCGAAAACGATGAAATTGAAAAGAATTCCGAGGATTGAACACCAAACAAGCTGTTTATTTTTCGCAACGAGCAGAAGGTCGGCGAGCGTCGGCGGCTTAATTTCCGGCGACGGTTTTTTCTCGGTGATAAGAAAGCTTGCGGCCATTCCGATTAATCCGAAAATTCCGCCGAGCAGGAATGCGTATTCCAAGCCGAGTTGTTGGGCGATTAGTCCGCCTGCCAAAAGTGCCGCCATTCTGCCGAAGGCGTTGCACGCGCTGAGATGTCCCATGCACTTGCCGGTATTTTCCGGGGAATAATATGCCGCGCCGAGAATTGTAAACGTTACCCATGCCGAAGCGGCGACGCCTCCGAGCGCACGCGTAACCAGCAACGCATACGGGTTCGGAAATACAAAAACAAAAAACGCCGCGGCGGAAGCAAACGCCATACCGAGAATTACAAAAATTTTTCGCATACGAATTTTGTCGGAAAAAATCCC
>JAIRVD010000119.1 GCA_031254075.1 Clostridiales bacterium | reverse complement strand
TTATGTCACTCGGATAGTTGTGGGTAAATGTCCTCATGTCTATCCCCTCCTCATGAAGTCATTTATATCACATTAAAAAGATTTTAAACAGCCTCTTACCCTAAAATATTCCGGAAATTTCCCATTCTAAGTGCAGGTGAAGTTGCATTAAGTCTGAAAAATGGCTGTTTCAGGCTTATTTGCTATGCACTTTTTGGATTCCACATTCAACACACAACCGCATCTTCACTTGATTACGTTTTTTTCTCCATTTTTTTCAGACTAAACGAACCCTTTTTTCATGCTGTTTTCCACACTAAACGCAAGTGTCGTCTCCACTGTTGCACTTACTTTGGGAATTTACGTTTTTACCTCAAGCCGTTTAATTGCAGCATGTCTATTTCGTACCAGCTTTGCGCGGATGCTTGCGCGGTTTGATTAACAATTGTGCCGATGTTTACGGACGAATTACGGCTGTTGTTCACGTCTCCGATTAAACCTATTCTGGCGGCAGCCATAGACGACACGGCAGAAAAACTTGTTTTTACCTTTTGAAGCAAGCTTTGCGCTTGCGCTGCCGCAGCTTGCAGATTTGCGAGTTGGCTTTGGCTCATGCTGTGGATGCTTGCGTTAAACTCGTCTTGCATTGCGAGTAAACCGTTTGTTAATTCCTCGCCCGTTTCAATTAAAAAAACATTGGTATCGCCAGCCAATGTTTCGATATTGCTTTTCATTTCTTGGAATTTTTCTTCCATCGCCTTAGCTTGTCTGCATCATATCTTCCCTTATATATAAACTGTTGCAGTTTATAAGGGGTTTCTTCTCCCACGTATTCTGATAATTGCCATCCATTTTTTCGTTCCATCGAACCAAGTAAGCCTTGTATATATTTTTTCGCATTCGTAAATCCCAGTTCACTAAAAAATACAGGGGCTATCTTATACATCAACTTGTTATATTCTGTCTGCACTTCTATCGCTTTTATTTCCATTCCCTTACTCCTGTTTTCTTAAGAGTTTATCACTTTTTTCTGATTTACTACTGTAATATTAGTCTTTCCATGTTGCCTTTTCAGGGTCGAATACATCGTTTGAGCGTACCCGTTGTCCGGCGAGTGCCATAAGTCTTGATTTGAAATTATACACGTAAAGAATAAATTGTCGAGCGGATAATGAGAATATATTATATATTCGAAATATATTTCTAACATTGACGCAATTGAGATGGATGCCCGTCAGTTGCATGTGCTTTCCTACTCCCTTACATTTACATAAAAAAAAGCCATCGGCATTTCTATATTCCGATGGCTTTCTCGTTTTTTACAAAACGCTCTTCAAAAACATTCCCGTGAACGAATCTTTGCACTTTGCGACATCTTCGGGGGTACCGGTGGCGACGACTTGACCGCCTCTTCCGCCGCCTTCGGGTCCTAGGTCAATGATAAAGTCGGCGGTTTTTATAACGTCTAAATTATGCTCAATCACGACGACGGTGTTGCCCCAATCGGTGAGTTGTTGAAGGATTCCGATGAGTTTGTGAACATCGGCGGCGTGAAGTCCGGTTGTGGGTTCGTCGAGGACGTAGAGGGTTTTTCCGGTCGAGCGGCGCGAGAGTTCTGTCGCGAGTTTAACGCGCTGGGCTTCTCCGCCGGATAAAGTTGTGGAGGACTGTCCGAGTTTTATATATGTCAGCCCGACATCGCAAAGGGTTTGCAGTTTGTCCTTGAGGCGCGGAAGGCTGCCGAAAAAATCCAGCGCGTATTCTATTGTCATGTCCAAGACGTCAGCGATGGATTTTCCCTTGTACTTTACTTCAAGCGTCTCTCGGTTATAACGCTTGCCGCTGCAAACTTCGCACGGAACGTAAACGTCGGGAAGAAAATGCATTTCGATTTTCAGAATGCCGTCGCCGGAGCAGGCTTCGCAACGTCCGCCCTTTACATTGAAGCTGAACCGTCCCTTTTGATAGCCGCGAACCTTCGCCTCGGGAGTTTGCGCGAAAACATCGCGGACGAGGTCAAAAAGCCCGGTGTAAGTTGCGGGATTGGAGCGCGGTGTTCGCCCGATTGGGCTTTGGTCGATATTAATTATTTTGTCTAAATTTTCCGTACCCAGCAAATCTTTGTGCTTGCCCGGTTTGATTCTTGCGCGATTTAAGTCGCGTGCAAGCCGTTTATATAAAATTTCGTTTACAAGCGAAGATTTTCCCGAGCCGCTGACTCCCGTAACGCAAGTAAAAAGCCCGATTGGAATTTCGACATCGACGCCGCATAAATTATTTTCCGCCGCACCGAGAATTTGCAGCTTTGCTTTCTTTTTAAATGCTCGCCGCTTCGCGGGTGTTTCTATTTTCATTTTTCCGCTTAAATACTGCCCCGTTATGCTTTCGGGGCATTTTGTTATATCTTTTACATCGCCGGAGAACACAACTTCGCCGCCGTGAACGCCCGCACCGGGACCGATGTCCACTATGAAATCGGACGCAAGCATTGTGTCAGAATCATGCTCGACGACAATCAGCGTGTTTCCGATATCGGTAAGATGCCGCAATGTTTTCAGCAAGCGCGCGTTGTCGCGCTGATGAAGCCCGATGCTTGGCTCGTCCAAGATATAAACGACACCGACAAGCCCCGAGCCAATTTGCGTCGCAAGCCGAATGCGCTGCGCCTCGCCTCCCGAAAGCGACCCCGCCGAACGCGAAAGCGTCAGATAATCCAAGCCGACATCCATAAGAAATCCCGTTCGCGCGTGGATTTCTTTTAAAATCGGTCCGGCGATAATGAGTTGCGTTTGCGAAAGTTGCAACGCGCCGAAGAAATTTTGCACTGCGCTGATTGTCATTTCTGTGACGGCGGAAATGGATTTATCGCCGATTGTCACTGCAAGAATTTCGGGCTTCAAACGTTTTCCACTGCATGAGGGGCATGAAATGCTCGTCATAAACCCCTCATAGTCCTGTCGCGAAGAATATGACGCGGTTTCGTTGTAACGCCGCCATAAATTATTCGCGATTCCCTCAAATGAATACGGATAATTTCGCTCCTGTCCGTCCTGCCCGACATATGTGATTCGCAATTGCTTTTTATCGGGTGAACCGTTCATCAGAAAATCGCGCGTTTTTTCGGGCAAGTCCGTGTAAGGCGTGTCCAGGCTAAAATCAAATTCGCGGGCAAGCGCTTCGAAAATAGCGCGTCCCATGCTGTTTTCGGACTTGACCGCGTTCCAGCCCGGCACGGCAATCGCACCTTGATTTATGCTTAAATTCTGATTCGGCACAACAAGCTCGGGGTCGAAAATCAATTTCATTCCAAGTCCCGCGCAATCGCTGCACGCCCCCGACGGATTATTAAACGAAAACATTCGCGGCTCAAGTTCGGGCATAGATATTCCGCAGTCCGCGCACGAAAAATGCTGACTGTACGTAGTGTCTTCCGCCGTTTCGCCGTCGCCCGAATTTATAACCAACAATCCGCCCGTTAAACTCATCGCCGCCTCAATTGACTCCGAAAGCCTTTTTTGTATTCCATTGCGAACAACTATTCGGTCAATCATAATTTCTATCGTGTGCTTCTTATTCTTCTCCAGCGAAATTTCTTCGCTTAACTCATATACCGCCCCGTCCACTCTTGCGCGCACATAACCGTTTTTCCGCGCGTCTTCCAATAATTTCGTATGCTCGCCCTTCCTCGCGCGAACCACCGGCGCAAGTACCTGTAACCGCGTTTTTTCCGGCAAAAGCAAAATTTGGTCAACAATTTGGTCAACCGTCTGCCTCTCCACAATTTTTCCGCATTTCGGACAATGCGGAATCCCCACCCGCGCATACAGCAGCCGCAGATAGTCATAAATTTCCGTTACCGTCCCCAC
>JAIRVD010000081.1 GCA_031254075.1 Clostridiales bacterium | reverse complement strand
TGAAGTGAAGTTCGCGTGCGACGGAGAAGATTATTTCGAATTCGGATGTGTTGCGCGTGCTGATTTTTTTTCCGGAGGTTTCGGAGAAGTCAACGGGCAGTCCTTTGTTAAGGCAGAATTTCGCGAGCCCGAGAGCATTTTCGACCATACTGTCTTCGAGTGCGTAGAATTCGCGCGGTGCCAGCGGCAGACGTGACGAATCTAAAATAATTGAAACGAGGTTGAGTGCGTTTGATTGAAAATTTTTCACAAGCCACTCGTTGCGTTTTGCGGTGAGTTTCCAATGAACGCGTTTTATTGAATCGGTAGGAAGATATTGGCGGATATCGGAGACGGTCGAGTAGTCTTCGTCGCGAATATCGTAGTGCGAGGATGCTTGCGTCATCAAGTTCATCGTGAGCGGAAAATTTGAGAGGTCGGCGACATGCGGTAATGATAAAAGCGGTTTTGTTGTGTCAAATTTTCGGCGCAAGCGAAAAAGCCCGGTGAAATCCGAAATTTGAATCGCTTTTAAACCGAAATCATAATGCCCGCGAAATTCAATTTTAAAAGGAACTTTCAGGGTTCGCCTTGAAAACGGATTTAGTGAAATTGTTTGATATTCCAAAACATTTACGGCGTTTTTATCGGCGTTAATTAAGACATCAACATCGCTGAACGGCATAAAAGTAAAATTTTGCAGTGCAACAGAAAGCGTAGCCGTTTCGTTTTTCGTAACGCATTTCGGTTGGCGACGCGAAATTTTTATTCCCCAAAGCAATAAAAAAGAAGCCGCGTAGCTTGCGAGCGGCAACATAATTAAAATAACAGCGGACAAATACAAAGCCCGCTCGCCTGAAAACCACGCGCAAATAAAAACGCCGACAATTAAAATCACCCACGCGATGCGGTTGACAAGCAGTGTTTGTTTTGGCGTTCGTTTTGGCGTTCGTTTAAAAATTTTCATTGCGGCGAAATTTCCGCGATGGCGTGCCTTAACGCGTCTTTTAACACATCGTCAACGGTAACTTTCTTTATGTTCGCTTCCTGTTTCATTAAAATACGATGACCCAAAACATGCGGTGTCATTTGAATTACATCATCGGGAATTACATAGTCGCGACCTTCGTACAATGCCCATGCCTGCGCGGCTTTGTACAAACAAATGCTTGCGCGCGGACTTGCGCCGAGCTGAACGTCTTCATGCGCGCGCGTGAAGCTTGTTACATTAATAATAAATTTATTTATTTCGGGGTCGGCATAAATTTTTTCCGCAATCGCTTGAATATCCGTTACATTTTCGCCGGTTACAACGGGTTTAAGCTCGTCCAGCGGATTCCGCCCCTTGAATCGGTCGAGCATCTTGCTTTCTTCTGCCGAGTTCGGATAGCCCAAAGAAATTTTCATGAAAAATCTGTCAAGCTGCGCCTCGGGAAGCGCGTAGGTTCCGAGATATTCCACCGGATTCTGCGTAGCAAGCACCATAAACGGCGACGGAACCTTATGCGTCGTTCCGTCAACGGTTACTTGGTTTTCTTCCATTACCTCAAGCAAACTCGACTGCGTTTTCGGCGAGGTTCGATTGATTTCATCCGCAAGAACAAACTGGCTCATTACCGCGCCGGGTCGATATTCGAATTCGCCCGTCTTTGGCGAAAACGCCGAATAACCCGTAATATCACTAGGCATAATATCGGGTGTAAACTGAATTCGCTTGAAACTTCCGTTAACCGAACGCGCAAGCGCGGCGACAAGGCTTGTCTTCCCGACACCCGGAACGTCTTCGATTAAGACATGTCCGCGGCACATCAACGTCGAAACAACCAACGACACCGCATACTTTTTTCCGACAATAATTCTTTCAACGTTTGTTATAATCAATCGCATATAGCTTACCGCTTGCTCCACCGATTCGATTTTCATTTACGCCGCTCCCTTTTGACAAAATCATAATACAAATTCTATTATATATTTAATAACAGAAAAGGGGAATAATTTTATGCGAACAAATAAGGAGAAACTTCCGATTGTTTCTGTGTCGGGGACTGTATGGCATCCTAAGGGCGGCGAGCGCGGACGAATGACCGCTGACGGTGACGTCGTTTGGCTGCAAGGCACGGGCGGCATAACCTACAACGCAAAAATCGGCGACCCGTGCATCGGATGGGTTGCCGACCATTTAGAACCGGGCGTAAGCGTACGCCACAAAGATGACGAATTCAATCAAGCGTTTTCCATTCTCTCTTGCATCGGCAATGAAGCGACCGTCAGAAGCGGCGACGCAAAGGGCGAAAAAGGCTTCGTAACCGGAAAACACGGCGGCTGCGAACATCTTTTAATTCATTTTGCGCAGGAAACACTCGAAAAATTAAACATCAGCGATGTAATCAGCGTTAAAGCCACCGGTCAGGGAATGGAATTCCTCGACTATCCCGAAATAAAAATGCGGAGCATGAGCCCCGCGCTATTGGAAAAAATGAATATATACGAAGAAAACGGCAAACTGAAAATCGGCGTCGCGAAAATCGCCCCCGCGAAAATTATGGGTTCCGGAATAGGCTCGGTAACAGCACGCGGCGATTATGATATCACCATGTTCGACGAAGAAACCGTTCAGGAATATGGTTTGTCTTCGTTGCGATTCGGCGACATCGTCGCAATCACAAATGCCGACACCCGCTTCGGCAGAACCTTCAAAACCGGCGCATGTACAATCGGCGTAATCGTACACGGCGACAGCAAATTCGCAGGTCACGGTCCCGGCGTAACAACGTTGATAACTTCAAGCCTTCCGCTTATCGAACCCTTCATTGACGAAAAGGCAAACCTCGCGGAGTATTTTTTGAATTGATTAAATTGCTTCTCCTTGCACCGGTGCAAACCCTTTTGATTCCCTTGATTCAATAAGTTTTCCGATTA
>JAIRVD010000335.1 GCA_031254075.1 Clostridiales bacterium | reverse complement strand
GCAAGCCGTTGATATTACAAGGAGCGCGGCAAGTGGGTAAAACATATTCGATACTTGCGTTTGGGCGGGAGCATTATGAAAATGTCGTTTATTATAATTTCGAAACGAATCCCGGTTTGAAAAAAACATTTGACGAAAGCATTGAGCCTTCGTATCTGATTCCGCTGTTATCGCGTATTAGCGGACAAACCATCATAAAGGAAAAAACGCTAATAGTTTTTGATGAGGTGCAACTATGTGAACGGGCATTAACCTCTTTGAAATATTTTTACGAATCCGCGCCAGAGTATCATATCATAGTCGCCGGCAGTTTATTGGGCGTGGCGGTCAATCGCGAATCATTTTCATTTCCTGTGGGCAAAGCGGACATTAAGACGCTGTATCCAATGGATATAGAGGAATTTTTGTTGGCCTTCGGCGAGCGTGAGCTTATAACGCAGATTCGTGAATGTTTTGAAAAAGACAGTCCGATGCCATCTGTTTTGCATAGTACGGCATTGTCTTATTATCGCCGTTATCTTGTTGTGGGCGGAATGCCGGAGTGCGTGGAAAAATATATCGCAACAAACGACCTTATCTTGCTTCGGCACACGCAAGCGATGATACTGGAAAGTTATCTTAATGATATGAGTAAATACAATAAAGAAAACGAAATTAAAAAAACCCGATTAGTCTATGACAATATCACCGTGCAGCTTTCCAAAAAAAACACTCGGTTTCGTTACAAACTGATTAAATCGGGAGCGCGGGCGTCGGAATTCGAGAACGCCATCGAGTGGCTTGCATTATCAGGCATTGTGACCCGTATCCATCGTGCAGAGCATCCGACAAAACCGTTGGAGAATTTTAAGGATATAGATTCTTTTAAAATCTATGTTTCGGATGTGGGGCTGCTGTGTGCGAAAACGGACATTGTCGCGGACGATGTGCTTTATCTGTCGAGTGATTTAAATGATTTCAAGGGCGGAATGACCGAAAACTATGTTTGCAATCAACTAACCGCCAACGGTTATTCTTGTTATTACTGGATGAGCGAACGCGGCGCGGAGGTGGATTTCGTAATCCAACGTGAAGGTAAGTTAATTCCGATAGAAGTCAAATCAGCCGAAAACACAAAGGCTAAAAGCTTGACTGTGTATATCAACTCATATAAGCCTGCTTATTCGATAAAACTTTCCACAAAAAACTTTGGTTTCGAAGACGGTAAAAAGACCGTTCCGCTTTATTCGGCGTTTTGCTTATAGTATTTTCATTAACAGACCACCGGTTCCCCCGGAATATTCCGTTCGGCGACTTCGAGGCGTCCGACGGTGATATTGTTTCCGTCAAGAATGCGTGCGACGGTATCAAATGCGAGCATTGGGGTGTTATTTTCTTCGGACAGATGCGCGAGAAAAACATGCGTTTTTCCGGGGATTACAACTTCGGCGAGTAGCATTCCGGCTTGTGCGTTGGAAAGATGTCCGCGATTTCCGGCGACGCGTGTTTTCAATTCACGTTGATATCGTCCGCGTTCAAGCATTTCGGGGTCGTGATTGCTTTCGATTAGAAGGACGCGTGCGTTTTTCAGGCGTTCTTTCACAGACTCGGTTGCGTGACCGAGGTCGGTTGCGATAACCATTTTTTCCGATTCGTTTGTAACGGCGCGAAACGAATAACCCACGGGCTGCGACGCGTCATGCGGAATATCAAACGCGGTGACTTCCGCGCCGCCGATTAACAGTGGCTTGTCGGGTTCGATTATTTTTATTTGTTCTTCGTTTAGCGCGCCGAGTTTTTTATGGCGTAAAAAATAACGCCACGTTAGCGGAGTGGCGTAGATTTCGGTTTTAAAACGGCGGGCGATTACCCCCGCGCCCGCTATATGGTCGTTGTGTTCGTGGGTAATGAAAATGCCGTTTAAGCCGCGTATATTCTTTTTTTGGAGCGCGTGTTCAATTCTTTTTCCGCTTACGCCGGCGTCGATTAGGAAGTGCTGACCGGCAAGTTCGAGAAAATAAGCGTTGCCGCTTGAACCGCTTGCTATTGTAAAAAACTGCATCAGTCGTCTCTTTTAATTCGTTTTATATCCGCGCCGAGCGAGCGGAATTTTTCTTCGAAACGTTCGTAGCCTCGGTCGAGATGCCCGACGTTTCCGATTACAGTTTCGCCGCGTGCGCAGAGACCGGCGATTACGAGCGCCGCGCCCGCGCGAAGGTCGGTTGCGGAAACTTCCGCGCCCGTGAAAACGCAGGAGCCCTTCGTAACAGCCATGCGCCCTTCGACTTTAATTTGCGCACCAAGGCGTTTTATTTCGCCGATGTAACGGAAGCGTTGTTCGAAAACATTTTCGGTGATTGTGCTTGTGCCTTGTGCCTTGCACAGAAGCGTTGCCATTTGCGGCTGTAAATCTGTCGGAAATCCGGGATAGAACGCCGTTTTCACTTCGCACGAACGCAAATCTTTTGCGCCGCGAACGGTTATCCAATCGTCGCCTTCGGTAACAAGGCAACCCATTTCCTTCAATTTGGATGTAACGGAATCCATATGCTTCGGAATAATATTTTCAACGGTAACATCTCCGCCCGTGATTGCCGCGGCAATCATGTATGTACCCGCTTCAATCGGGTCGGGCAGAACGGTATATTCGCCGCCGCCAAGTGACGGAACACCGGTTATTCTTATTGTTGCGGTTCCCGCGCCGCCTATTTTCGCGCCGAGTTTGTTCAAGAAGTTTGCGGTGTCAACGATATGCGGTTCCTTTGCGGCGTTTTCAATCAGCGTAATGCCTTCCGCGAAAACGGCTGCCATCATTATATTAATCGTTGCGCCGACGCTCGGGCAGTCAAGATAAATATTCGCGCCCTTTAATTTTTCCGCATACAGTTTAACAACGCCGTGTTCCTGAATGCATGTCGCACCGAGTGCGGCGAATCCCTTCAAATGATAATCAATCGGACGCGAACCCAAATCACATCCGCCCGGCAACGGAACTTCCGCCTGTTTGTATCTTCCCAAAAGCGCGCCCATAAAATAATAAGACGCACGCATATTCTTCGCCAGTTTTTCGTCCAAAACATGGCTCGTAATATTACGCGCGTCAACAACAAGCGTATGCTCGTCTTTAAAATCACATATGATTCCCATCGACTGCATCGCGGAAATCATGCTCATTACATCTTCAATTTGCGGGAGATTATCTATTTCGCAAACTCCGCCCGATGCTATCGACGCCGGAAGAATCGCTACCGCAGCGTTTTTCGCGCCGCTTATATTTACATTGCCATTTAAAGGATTTTGTCCGTTAATTACGATATATTCCATTCGTACATTCACGCCCCTCGTAAGGTTATATCTTGTACAAAGTGGAGTATATCACCACCAAATAAAATATAAAAGAGTTTTTTGACAATTATATGACATTTTTCGAAAATTATTGACATATGGGATATAATGTATTTCAAACAACGGAGGTGCGGTATGAAAATTCAAGCATCGGCTGAGGATTACTTGGAAACGATTTTGGTTATTGAGAAGAAGCAAGGTAAAGTTCGTTCTGTTGACATCGCGAATCACATGGGTTTTGCAAAACCGACAATAAGCATAAAAATGAAGCAATTTCGCGATAACGGATACATCACCTTCGACGCCGAACGAAACATCCACCTCACCGAAAAGGGTGCCGAAATCGCATCACGCATTCACGAACGCCATAAACTGCTCGTAAAAATTCTAACCGCAATCGGCGTAGACGAAAACCAAGCCCTCGAAGATGCCTGTAAAATCGAACACAATATAAGCGAAGAAACGTTTAATTGCATTAAAAATTTTTATGAGAAAAATTTTAAATAAATTGTCGCTGACGCGTGAGGTGTTCGCTTCTGCATAAATCAATTATTAAAAATATCAATAACTTCTAATAATAATTCGGTGCTCGGCGGTTCGGTGTCTTTTAGGGTGTACGTGTCGTCCCACTTATGTTCGCCGTGTTTGTGGAAGGGGAGGACGCTGACTTTTTCGATATTGTTGTATTTTTTTAGGAAGGCTGACATTTCGCGGATTTGTGCGAGGTCGTCGGTTAGGTTTGGGACGAGGACGTAGCGAATCCAGGTGAGGACGTTTAGGTTGCGAGCCATGCGGAGGGTTTGGAGCGGGCGTTCGATGGTTGAGGATGTGATTTTTTTGTAGAGGTCGGGGTCGTAGGCTTTGAAGTCGAGCAGGAGGAGGTCGACGTAGGGCAGGATGTCTTCGGCGATGTCGGGCGAGGAGAAGCCCGAGGTATCGAGGACTGAGTGGATGTTGTTTGCGCGGCAGGCTTTTAGCAGTTCTTTCAGGAAGGTGGGTTGGTCGGTGGGTTCGCCGCCCGAGACGGTGATTCCGCCGCCGGAGAATTTATAGTAGGACGAATATTTTTGAACCTCGTCGAGAATTTCGGCGACGGCTTTTTTGTTTCCGCGCATACGGAACCAAGTGTCTGGATTGTGGCAATAGAGGCAACGCAAAGAACAGCCCGCGAGAAAGAGAACGGTGCGAATGCCGGGACCGTCAACCATTCCGCCGGTATAGATTGAGTGGATGCCGCCGATTATTGACGGGTCGTAGTCAATGGCGGTTGTCATATGCTTTCGTGAAAGGTGCGGTGGATGACTTCGAGTTGTTGTTCGCGTGTAAGTTTGGCGAAATTAACGGCGTAACCGCTGACGCGGATGGTGAGTTGCGGGTACTTGTGCGGGTTTTCCATTGCGTCGTAGAGGGTTTCTTTGTCGAAGACGTTAATATTGATGTGATGTCCGTTTGTGTGGAAAAAGCCGTCGAGCAGATTAGCGAGATTTGCGACGCGCTCTTCGGCAAAATGACCGAGCGCGCGCGGGATTACTGAGAAAGTGTAGGAAATTCCGTCGAGCGAGTATTCGTACGGCAGGCTTGCGACGGAAGACATTGAGGCGATTGCGCCTTTGTGTTCACGTCCGTGCATCGGATTTGCGCCGGGCGCGAACGGTTCACCTGCCTTGCGTCCGTCGGGGGTTGAGCCTGTGGCTTTTCCATAGACGACGTTGGAAGTTATTGTGAGGATGGACAGCGTCGGAACAGCGCGGCGATATGCGCGTTGTTTTTTTAATTTTTCCATGAAAAGTTTGACGAGGTTGTTGGCGATTTGGTCAACGCGTTTGTCGTTGTTGCCGAACGCGGGGTATTCGCCTTCGATTTCGTAATCGGTGATTAGACCGTCTTCGTTGCGAACGGCTTTTACTTTTGCGTATTTTATTGCCGAAAGCGAATCGACTACGACGGAAAGCCCCGCGATTCCGCAGGCGTGCGTGCGGAGAATTTCCTTATCATGCAATGCCATTTGAAGGCTTTCGTAATTATATTTGTCGTGCATGTAGTGGATGATGTTCAGCGTGCTGATGTAGAGTTGCGCAAGCCATTCAAGCACTTGATTGAGTTTGCGATAGACCTCGTCGAAATCAAGATATTCCGATGTGACAGGCGCGAATTCCGGCGCGACTTGAACACCGCTTTTTTCGTCTTTTCCGCCGTTGATTGCGTAGGTCAGGGCTTTCGCTAAATTCGCGCGCGCGCCGAAAAACTGCATTTGTTTTCCGATGCGCATTGCCGAAACGCAACATGCAATCGCATAATCGTCACCCCAATAGCCGCGCATAAGGTCGTCGTTTTCGTATTGCAACGAGCTTGTTTGAATTGACATCTTTGCGCAGTAGAGCTTGAAATTTTTCGGAAGATTATTGCTCCATAAAATGGTGAGGTTTGGCTCGGGTGCAGGACCCAGCGTTGTCAGTGTGTGAATCATTCGATACGAATTTTTTGTAACCAGCGTGCGTCCGTCTTCGCACATTCCGCCGATTGACTCGGTGACCCAAGTCGGGTCGCCCGAGAATAACGCGTTGTATTCGGGAGTGCGCAAAAAGCGAATCATTCGAAGCTTCATGCAAAAATGGTCCATCAGTTCTTGGATTTCTTCTTCGGTTGCTTTGCCGGAATTTAAATCGCGCTCCGCGTAAATATCAATAAATGAAGCGATGCGTCCGAGCGATGTTGCCGCGCCGTCCTGTTGCTTCGCGGCGGCAAGGAATGCAAAATACGTCCACTGAATTGCTTCGCGTGTGTTTTCTGCGGGTTTTGAAATATCAAAACCGTAGCTTTCAGCCATTTTTCCCAGTTGCTTTAACGCGCGGATTTGTTCGCTGATTTCTTCGCGAAGCCCTATATCTTTTTCTTCAAGCCACGGCATATTTATTTCGCGAAGCTGTTCTTCTTTGTCCTTAATCAGAAAAGCCGTGCCGTAAAGCGCGGCACGCCGATAATCGCCGATGATTCTGCCGCGTCCGTATGCGTCGGGAAGACCGGTGATTATTCCGGATTTGCGCGCGGCGCGCATTTCGTCGGTATACGCGTCAAAAACGCCGTCATTATGCGCCTTGCGATGCTTTGTGAAAATTTCCGTTACCATCGGGTCAAGCTCGTAGCCGTATGATTTAAGTGCGTTTTGAATTACGCGAATGCCGCCTTTGGGCATTATTCCGCGCTTTAACGGCTTATCTGTTTGCAACCCGACAATTTGTTCCAAGTCTTTATTGATATATCCCGGCCCGTGCGACGCTATTCCCGACGGAATTTTCGTTTCAACATCCAAGATGCCTTTTTCATTTTCAATATCCACAAGCTCACAGACAATCTTCCAAAGCGCGGTCGTTCGCTCCGTTGCGCCCACAAGAAAATTCTCGTTGCCCGTGTACGGCGTTATGTTTCGCTGAATAAAATCGCGCAAATTTACTTTTTCGTTCCATGCTCCTTTTACAAAACCTTCCCATGCCGTCATATCATTATCCTCCAAATCCGCTGCGGCTTCTTCCGCGATATCCGCGTCCGCGGTATCCGCCGCGTCCGCTTCCGCCGTAACCTGCATAACCCGCGTAACCCTTCAAGCTCATGTAATCGGAACTGCTTACGCCCATCAAACCGAATTGCGCTATGATTCCTCTGCCCATCAGGAACAGGCAAACAAGCGGAACGGCGAATACAAGTGCCGCGTAAGGCAAAGACGAAAAAAACGGTTCGTAGTATTCGATGGTAGCCGAACTGTTAAACAAATCGTACCAAATTACATAAAGAGTGAAAATCATCGTATCAATGGCGTGCAGAACGAATGCAACCGTGAGTAAAAAGCGTAATTTGCGCGAAAAAAAGTAAAGCACGGAGTAGGTGATAAGTGTCGCGAAAACAAAGGCATCGCCGACCCTTTCAGGCACCCACAGATAGGTTAACCACTGTAAGCACGGCGTCGTCCAAAGAAGCGGTTCTTCGGCGGCAGACCACTGCCAAAGAAAATTAACCACACCCATACTTAAAAGCAACAACAAACCGAAACGCGCGTTCTCAAAAATACGTACGTTTTTTTGCAACGCAAGCTGCTCGGACGACTGCGGAATTTCTATCCCCGATAAGTTTTGCGATTCGCCAAAACCGGTTGCCGCTTTATTATAACAATATGTTGATATTTCAATCCCCATGCGCTTGTAATCTTCAATAATCGGAGCCAAGTCGGGACGAATTTCGCCCCCCGTCCAAACCGCAACGCGCTTAACGCCTTGATTTTTTAAATAATACGCGTCGGGAAAATCTTCGGGCTCGATGCTCCAGCGATTGTCGAAAACATCCGTTCCGACAATTTCCTTGTTTCTGTCGTAATCAAGCAAAAATACAGGAAACGCGTCATGACCGACCTTGTAATTCTTCAAATGTTCTGCGCCCGCAAGCAACGCGTCCGCAATCGGAGCGTTCTTCACGGCTTCATTTAGCCCGCCGATGTTAGTTTCATTAATCCCGTTGTATAGCGGAACAGGCAAAAACCCAAGCTCCGCAAGCGCAAGCCCGCTCTCAACACTCTCCGCCCCCGGCAAATCAACTATAAATGCCGTCCCGTCATTCCTGTGCCGAAAAATATCCAGCGGAACAGTCGCCGTCTTAACATGCCCCCGTGAAAATCCGCCCACATTAACAAACAGCGACGGCTTCGCAAATTTCGTCCATCGCTCATGATAACCGGGTGCCCATATGTTGAATAATTCTTTTCCTGTCACGCCAACACCTCCATACTAAATCGTGAAAATTATACAATAACGGGAAATGCAACGCAAATTTATAAGGCTTTGGGACGTTGGGACGGCATTTTTCACTATATACCCCCCTGTGGAAAAGACAATTTTACGGTACAAAAAAAGCCCGATATTTTATGAAATACCAAGCCTTGTTTATGGCTGTACATAATCTTGACTATCATGTTGCTTGCCTTTGTAACGTGGCGGGTTGGTTACTGCTTATTACTTTACACGCTCCCAAATTAAAATTGCATCTTCAATTTCGTCAGCAACACCTGAACCATCTGAACGTAATTGGCGATAATTCACATAGTACACCTTATCGATTTGTTCACTGAGCTGAATTATCGTACTGCTCCTTCCATAGTCAACAGCAATGTTGCTTCCTATGCTAAACTGTAGCCGTTCGCTTGGGGTGATAATCTGTGACCAAACTGTACCATAGTAGCCAATGTAGAGAGTATCGCCATCAGCCCGGGCATCTACCCCCGCATAACTACCGTCATAGTAAATGTCTATGACTTCATCGTATGCAAGTTTTGCACTTATTTTTTCCGCATCGTATGGAATGGAGAACGGAACTACCGCTGCCCCGTAGCAAAAAATGGTTGTTGCAAAAACTGCTGCAAGAATCATTACAACGCTTTTTCTTCTAAGTTTACTTTTCATTTTACGAAACGCTCCTATCTCGGCTTTATCAACGTTAATGCGAGCAGGGTCACTAACGCTTTGCATATTTTGCAAAACCTCTTGGCATACAGGGCATGACTTGAGATGTTCGTCAATCGCTTCACGACTGCCCTCACTTGCTACATTATCAATATATAGCGGTAATAAGTCCTGAATTACATCGCATTTAACCATTGATGTCAGCCTTCCTTATTTTTAATTTGGCACGGTAGAATGTTACTCTTGCCCAACTCTCGGTTTTGTCGAAAATCTCTCCGATTTCTGCAAACGATAATTCCGAAAACACACGCAATGAAAAGATTTCTTTGTATGGTTCGTCCAGTTGGTGTAAAAGCTTATGGATTCTTAACGATTCTGCCTTATCCAGTAATTCGAGCTCAAAATCACTTTGAATTGGCATTTCTTCGGTGAGTTCGGTTATCTTTGAATGCTTGCGTAGATAATCGTAATATGTGTTTTTGGCAATTTGACATAGCCATACTTTGACAGTGTGATTATCTACGCCTTGACCGCCGGTTTTGATAGCTTTCAAGAACGTTTCGCTTGTTATATCATCCGCAAGCGTTGTATTCTTACACAATGATAGGCAAAACCGATAAACATCCTTTGAGTACCGTTTGAACACCGTTTCAAAATCCACCCATTTCACCTGCCTTCATGTATATAACGATTGAAAATGCAAATCGTTACAAATATCAAAAAATAATGCGTGCCAAAGCACGCTATA
>JAIRVD010000283.1 GCA_031254075.1 Clostridiales bacterium | reverse complement strand
CGGCAGGAATTTCAATTGCGAAAAAAGCCGCCGAAACTGTTGCGCCGCACACAAAAGTCGCGTTGGATATCGGTTCGACGGGAAAGCTTTTGAAACCGTCGAGCGAATTGGAGTTTGAGGAAGCAGTAGAAATTTTCGCGGAAATGGTTCGCGCGGGTGTAAAAGCGGGTGCGGATTTAATTTTAATCGAAACGATGACCGACACATACGAAATCAAAGCCGCGATGATTGCGGCGAAAGAAAACAGCGATTTGCCGATGTTCGTGACGTTTTCGCCGGACGAAAACGGACGGTTGCTGACGGGTGCGGATATTTTGACGGCGGCAACGCTCATTGAATCGCTCGGCGCGAGCGCGGTCGGTCTGAACTGCGGCTTCGGGCCGATTCAAATGGAGCATTTATTTGAACAACTTTGCGAATGCGTTTCGATTCCGGTTATTTTCAATCCGAACGGCGGAATGCCGAAAATAATTGACGGCGAAACGGTCTTTGACCTTTCGCCCGAAGATTATGCCGCGCAAATGAAAAAAATCGCGGCAAAGGGCGGCGCGATTTTCGGAGGATGCTGCGGAACAACGCCTGCGCATATCGGCGAAATGATAAAGGTATTAAAAGGCACAAAACCCGTTTCGAATAAAAAAAACCCGCAAACACGAATTTCCTCCGGTGCGCAAACGGTAGTTCTTGGCGGCGATTTAAAAATAATCGGCGAGCGAATTAATCCGACAGGCAAACCGAAATTGAAAAAAGCATTAAGCGAAAACGACATGGGGTTTATTCGGAACGAAGCATTGAAACAAATTTCGCAGGGAGCGCATTTGCTTGATATTAACGTTGGCTTGCCCGGCATTGACGAAGCAAAAATGCTTGTCGCGGCGGTTTCCGCTGTGCAAAGCATTACGACCGTGCCGTTTGTAATCGACACATCCGACGCGCAGGCGGCAGAAGCCGCGTTGCGCATCTGCAACGGCAAGCCGTTGCTTAATTCCGTAAACGGAAAAAAAGAATCGCTTGAAACTGTTTTGCCCATTGCGAAAAAATACGGTGCGGCGTTAATCGCGCTTGCGCTTGACGACGAAGGCATTCCCGAATCATTCGAAGGGCGCGTCGCAATTGCGGAAGAAATCATTGCCGCAGCGGCGGCGCACGGAATTCCGAAGCACGACATCGTAGTAGACGCACTCACAATGACTTTAAGCACAAATACTCAGAACGCGCAAATCACATTGGACGCTGTTGCGTATCTTACAAAACTCGGCGTTTGCACGGTTCTTGGTTTGTCGAATATTTCGTTCGGGCTGCCACAGCGCGAAATTCTAAACACGGGCTTCCTCGCGCTTGCCGCAGAACGCGGACTTTCCGCCGCAATCGCAAATCCCGCAAGCGAATCCATCATGAACACCGTTTTCATTCATAAAATTCTTTCCGGCAATGATAAAAATTGCGCGGAATATGTAAATCGTTTTTCCGAGACTTCTTCCGAAAAGAAAATCGAAGCCGAAAAAACCCGTACAATCTACGATTCCGTAATCAACGGTCTCGAAGACGAAGCGAAATGCGAAACCTTAAAAATGCTGTCGCAAACCGACCCGATGGAAATTATCAACGCGCATCTGATTCCCGCGCTGGACGCCGCCGGAAAAACCTTCGGCGAAGGAAAAACATTTCTTCCGCAACTTTTGAAAAGCGCGGCAGCCGCAACCTCCGCGTTCGAAGCCATTCGCGAACACATGGCAAGCACCGGCAACACCGCTCAAAAACGCGGAAAAATCGTTCTTGCCACGGTAAAGGGCGACATTCACGATATTGGAAAAAACATCGTTAAAACGCTTTTGGAAAACTACAATTTCGAAGTATTCGACCTAGGCAAAAACGTAGAACCTTCACTAGTCGTGGAGACCGTTCTTCGCGAAAACGCAACTCTCGTCGGATTAAGCGCGTTGATGACCACCACTGTCGCAAGCATGGAAGAAACGATTTCTCAACTTCGCCAAGCCGCACCGCATTGTAAAATAATGGTCGGAGGCGCAGTCCTCACCGAGTCACACGCAAAAAAAATAGGCGCGGATTTTTATTCACCCGACGCCATGGGCGCGGTGCGATATGCAGAGGCGATATTATGAATTATTTAGAAAATTATTACGGCAATTACGACGAGGAATCGCGGCTCGGAACTGGTGCGCAAAGAAGACATCGACCGCCTTATGTCGCAATTTAATATTGAACGTTTACACTATGCGGCAACAGATATGATGACGCATTTCATTGAAGATTCTATTGAAAACATGAACGGCGACGAATTTAATTTATATCTGAAATATCACTTTTCCATATGCGAAAGACCGGATATGGTTGGGCTAACGCACCACAGCTTGGATGTTTTTCGGAAACTGTGAATGTCGCAGAACATGCACCAACTCATTACCGATTCGTTCGCTTGCGATTCGGGTGAAATTTGATAATAAACCTGATGATTCCGCGTTTTCAAACGACGCGGAATAATTTTTTT
>JAIRVD010000224.1 GCA_031254075.1 Clostridiales bacterium | reverse complement strand
CTTCGTAGGCAGTTGGAACACCCTGTTTTTACCGTCCATAATCCTTAACAAATCCGAGTACTTTACCATGCCGATGATGGTTCAAACACTACAGGGCAACCTTTATGCACAAGAACTCGGCGCAATCTATCTCGGTATCGCGATGACTGTGCTTCCGCTGTTCGTCTTCTACTTCGCACTTTCACGCTACATCATCGCCGGCATTCAATTAGGCGGTGTTAAAGAATAATACCTCAAATGCTCTGTCACGAATCGCAGGTGTCGCACTCGGCGGCGTAAGAGAGCAGCATTTAATGTAAGTACCGTTAAAACCTCGGGAAAATCAGCCCGAGGTTTTTATGTTGACACAAAAGTCCCCGAGGTTATAAATAAAATTATACCACTCAACAAAACCATCAGGATTTAAGAAACCGAGGGCGACGTACCAGATTAGTAAAAGCAGAGCGCAGATGCCGGCGAGGGGGATTTGTTTTTTCAGGCGGAATGCGCAGAGAATGATTACGGCGAAAAGGTAGATTATAAACCATGCGGAAATAAGGCGCAGCCAAGTCATTCCGTATGCGTCGATGTAGAGATTAAGGCGAACCGCGCCGGAAATGAGCATAATTATCGTAAGCGCGAGCAGCGAGCCGAGAAGGGAGGTGAGAATTTTCCCATGTTTTCCGCGCCACAGAAAAACTCCGAAAATCAGAAGATTTATTGCGCATACGGTTACGGTTTGCGCGAAACCTGCGCGGGCGTATTCGGAATAAGTCATATCCGCGGGAAGCCCTGCGCGGGCAAACAGATACGTAAACTGCACGGCGCAGAATAAAATGTAAACGAGGATTACACTGCCTAAGACGATTGCGGAAATGAGTGAGTCGATTCTGACGGAATCATTAACGGCGATGGGTTTATTAACACCGAAACCGATATTCCAAATGAATGAATAGAACAATCCCAAGGTAATCATTATAACCGCACCGTGAAATGCTAACGAGAACAGGCTAACCCTTGAAAATATTTGCGAAACGTAATGTCCGAAAATTTGGTCGGCTCCCATTAAAAGCGGGAGAATAATCATCATCATAAAAAATACGATGATAATTGCCAAGAAGACACGAAATACAGTGGGTCTGCTTTTTTCGGAAGCCAACGACGCAGAAACATCAATAAGCGCAACTATTCCCGTAATCGGTTTTAAAATCCATCCCTCCAGCCAAGCAAAGCCCATTGTCAAAACATCGACGTTTTTAATGGAAAAACCGTGGGCTGCCCACTGCGCGTGCGCCATTAAAACAGCGGGAATCACCAATGCGGTAATTATCCCGAACTCAAAATTATCTTGTTTTTGAAACAACGAAACGAAACACCAAACAACCAACGCTGTTATACACACGGAAACAAACCATAAGACTTTATCTTTTTTCACGCGGTTCCAATAAATCAAATAAAAAATTATCAGATAGCTCATCCAAAACGCCGCGTATGTTGCTAAAAATCCGTCTTCATCCACGCGATTTACAATCAGGCGGTCAAATAAAACCGCAATAATCAATGCCGCAGGCAAAATAATTTTTTCTGCTTTAGAAATAACTTTTTTTTCGTAAATTGCTGTTATTTCATTCATTTCATTCATTTCGAATCCTCCTTAAATTCCAAAATATCGCCGGGTTGGCAATTTAATTCGCTGCATAAACGGTTCAGCGTCGAAAATCGTATTGCCTTTCCTTTGCCGTTTTTTAAAATCGAAAGATTTGCCTGCGTAAGGTCGATGCGTTCGGCAAGCTCCGCAAGCCCGATTTTTCGTTTTGCCATCATAACGTCCAAATTAATTATTATCATGGCTCACCTCAAATCGTAAGTTCGTTTTCGGTGCGCAAAACAACCGCGGCGCGAATCAATTCCGAAAGCGTAAACGCAAAAAGCCCGCTTCCGACAACTAAAAATCCACCCGCGAAAATTACTATGCTGAAATAATAAAAAATACACCACAAAAAAAACGCAGCCGCAAGCACGAAAAAAATCACGCCGATTCTGTAAAGTGCTTTCACGTTGCGCATAACAAACGGCTGCGCCGGAATCGTATTCAACATGAAAATCATTTCAAGCACAACCCACAAACACGGCACAGCCACCGCCATCAAAAACGGCAGAATCGCCGCCCTATACCCCGGCATCAAACTCGCCGCAGTGCGAAAAATAAAGAAAAACCGGTCAATCGTAAACGGCAGTGTAGCCGCGCCAACCAGCCCCACAACAAATGCCGCATACAACATATATTTCAAAATGCGACTGAACACAGGTTCCTTCATTTAAAATTTTCCTTTCACGCAGAGCGGTTTTTGCTTTGCATATTTTTTTTGCATTATAAATATTACCAATTCGAATGTCAACAAAAAATTATCGAATTACGATAATTGTATATTGCTTTGCGACTTGACAACATTTAATATAATGTTATTATTCTTTAGACAATTTCATAAAACATCAAGAGAGGTGGAGGGAACAGGGCCCTGCGAAACCCGGCAACCGGCTGAGAGGCAAAGGTGCTAATTCCCCCGAGAATTTCTCGGAAGATGTGAAACGACGATAAGCCCTGTGAAGGGCTTAAAATATTTTAAAGGAGGAATTGAAATGCATTTATTTACATCGGAATCGGTAACGGAAGGTCATCCCGACAAGATGTGCGACCAAATTTCGGACGCGGTATTGGACGCGATTTTGGCGCAAGACCCTAAGGCACGTGTGGCGTGTGAGGTAGCGACGACGACCGGAATGGTGTTGGTTGCGGGCGAAATTACGACGGAGTGTTATGCCGATATTGAAAAAATCGCGCGTGATACGATTCGCGGAATAGGATATACGGGCGGAGAAATGGGATTTGACGCGGACGGATGCGCGGTGCTTGTTACGCTGAGCGGGCAGTCGCCTGATATTGCTATGGGTGTAGACGTTGCGCTTGAGAGCCGCGAAGAAGGCAAAGACGCCGATACGGGCGCGGGCGACCAAGGAATGATGTTCGGATATGCTTGCGACGAAACGCCCGAGCTTATGCCGTTGCCGATTTCATTGTCGCACGCATTAACGCGCAAGCTTTCGGAAGTTCGCAAACACGGAACGATTCCGTATCTTCGTCCGGACGGCAAGGCGCAAGTCACCGTTGCGTATGATGAAAACAGAAAGCCGAAAAGCGTTATGGCAGTCGTAGTTTCGACGCAACATTCCGAAGACGCGAGCAACGAGCAAATTCGCGCGGATATCATGAATTATGTAATTAAGGCGGTAATTCCGGCGGAGCTGTTTACGGCGGAAACGAAATACTATATCAATCCGACCGGGCGCTTCGTAATCGGCGGACCCGTCGGCGACACGGGGCTTACCGGAAGAAAAATTATCGTTGACACCTATGGCGGATATGCCGCGCACGGCGGCGGCGCGTTTTCGGGGAAAGACCCGACGAAGGTTGACCGTTCGGCGGCGTATATGGCGCGTTATATCGCGAAAAACATCGTTGCCGCAGAGCTTGCGAATCATTGCGAAATTGAACTCGCATACGCAATCGGCGTAGCACGTCCCGTTTCGGTATACGTGAACACAAAGGGCACGGGAAAAGTTTCCGACGAAAAACTTTCCGCCGCCGTTAACGAAATTTTTGACCTTCGACCCGCCGCAATAATAAAATATTTCGACCTATGCCGTCCGATTTACAAACAAACTGCGGCATACGGACATTTCGGTCGCACGGATATCGACCTTCCGTGGGAAAAAACCGACAAAGTTGATGCGTTAAAAGGAGCGTGTTTATGAAAAATTACAAAGTAGGAATTTTAGGCGCGTGCGGAATGGTAGGCGGAACAATGTTAAAAGTTCTTGCGGAACGCAACCTGCCGATTGCGGAATTATATTTATTCGACGTAGGCCCCGCCGTCGGAAAAGAAATTGATTTTAACGGAAAAAAAATTACCGTTGAAGAATCAACAACAACCATTTTCGACCGAGGAATCGACATCTGCCTTTTCGCGGTGGATTCTCCGATTAGCAAAAAATATGCCCCCATCGCGGCGGAAAAAGGCTGCATCGTCATCGACAACTCTTCCGCGTGGCGCATGGAGGACACCGTGCCGCTCGTCGTTCCCGAAGTAAACGGCGACGATATTTCTTCCAACAAGGGCATCATCGCAAGCCCCAACTGTTCAACCATTCAGGCAACCGTTGCAATCGCGCCGCTTCACAAAGCCTTCGGCATCAAACGTGTAATCTATTCAACCTATCAATCCGTTTCCGGCGCAGGCGCACCGGGTATTCCCGAGTTGCACCGCACGCTTGCGGGAGAAAAAAATCAAGTGTTCCCGCACCCCATCGCGGGCAATGTAATTCCGCGTATCGACGTTTTCGGCGACGACGGCTACACCGGAGAAGAATCAAAAATGATTGAAGAAACACGCAAAATTCTTCACGCGCCGAACATGCGCATCACCGCAACCACCGTTCGCGTTCCCGTAGAAATCGGTCACAGCGAATCCATCAACATCACCTTCGAAAAACCCTTCGAACTCGCTGACGTTCGTAAGGTTCTCGAAGCCGCACCCGGCATCATCGTAAAAGACGACCCCGCCAACGAACTCTACCCAACCCCGCGCGAAGCCGCCGGCACCGACCAAGTCTATGTCGGAAGAATACGCCGCGACTTCAGCGAAGATAACAGCCTCAATATCTGGGTAGTAGCCGACAACGTCCGCAAGGGCGCGGCTACAAACGCCGTGCAAATTGCGGAGAAGATTATTAAAGGATAGAACGAATCGCATCTATTGCGTAGAGAGGGAGGTTAATCAAGCCTCCCTCTTCTTTTTTGTAATCTGCCATTGAAGAGCGGACGGAGACTGCGGGATGGAATTTTCCCCGAAAAATCTTCAGGCTTTTCGCTTGCAGATTTATTTCTGCTTTTACTTCCAGCGGGATGATTTGTTTTCCCGTGTCGAGCAGGAAGTCAATTTCTGCGCTGTTGCGGTTGTTTGTCCAGTAGTAGGCTCAAAAGCTTCCGCTGCGAAATTTTGCATCAGCCATGTTTTCCCGGCATTTATCTTCTCCGTTGATGAAATTGCCACTCTGATTTCATCAACAAAGAACACGGAAACGTCTGTTCACTCGTTATAAAGCCCCTGCGGTTTTTATATTTTTATATCCAAAAATAATCAACGCACATGAACACGCTGAGTATTAATATAATTATGTTATTGACACCGAATACTAAAAACAGCATTTTTTTTCGGCTTTTTAAGTTTATGTTTATAAACTCGATGATTTGAAGCAACAAAATTACCGCGAGGCCTATGTAATAGAACCATCCCAATTCGTTTACGAGAAGCGGCAGTGTAGTAAGGATTGCGAAAAACAGTGCGTGGGATAAAATTGCGATTAATTTCGCCTTTTTTTGCCCGAATCTTGCGGGGATTGCATAAAGTTTATACTCACGGTCGAAATCTTCGTCCTGCATTGCCGCGATTATGTCTATTCCCGCAATCCAGAACAGAATCGCGCCGCCAAGGAAGAAAGGGAACAGCGCGAATTTGCCTGTTGTCGCGAGCCAGACTCCCACAATCGCTCCGGCGAAAACTACGCCGAGAATGTAGTGACACAGCCATGTAAACCGCTTTGTGAACGAATATCCGCAAGCTAACACTATAGCAAGCGGTGATAAAATCAGGCACAGTGTATTAAGGTGACCGGCGGAAATCAGGAGGATTGCGAAGAACACAATCATCAGTACCCACGCCTCAATAACCTTGACTTTCCCCGCCGCCAATGCTCTGTCGGCGGTTCGGGTATTCGCCTTATCAAATTTTCGGTCTGCGATTCTGTTAAAGGTGTTGCCGCCCAAACGAGTTGCAATCAATGCCGTGAACAGCCACGCGATTGTGTTGGCGGGCGGGATTCCGCCGTGTGCGATTATCATTGTAATCGCGGCGGGAAACAGTATGGGAATGCTTATGAAAAGCAGTGTTATATCGCTGTAGTTCTTAAGTTTTTTGAGTAATTTCTTTATGATTTTCACAGCGGGATTCCTTCCAAAAGTTCAAGTAATTGCGATTTCTTTTTGGCGTTTTTCAGTCCCGACAAAGCCTGTAATGCCTTTTCTTTATAGCGGACTGCCACGTTTTTTGCGGTTTCTAATCCGCCTGCTTTGATTACGGAATCGGCGAGTTCATCGACGCTCTTTTGATTAAGCATGACTTCTCTTGCGAGCAGCTTTACGGCGGGTACGCTTCTCATAGCGAAGATTAAAGGAAGCGTGACCACACCGCTTATTATGTCATTTTTGACCGACTTTTTCGCCGCGCTTTCGCTGAATTCGTAGTCCTTGCAGTCGTCTATTATTTGAAATATCATTCCGAGATTTCTTCCGAAACGCGCTGTATTATTTATATCACACGCGGGGGCGTCGCTTATTCTTGCGCCGCAATATGCCGCCGCAAAGAACAGCTCGGCAGTCTTTCCCCCGATTATACGAAGGTAGTTACTAATGCTTATGTCTAAGTTGCCGTTTGAGCTGAACTGCCTGTATTCACCGAGGCACAGGCGCGATAATGTCTTAGTCATTACCGAAATTGCTTCGGTGTACAGTTTAGGGTCTTCGACATACAAATCCGAGATTGAATCCATCGAAATGCAGAGCAGATAATCGCCGCAGATTACCGCTTTTTTTACGCCGAATTTCTTCTGCACCGTTTCAAGCCCGCGCCGAACCGGCGCGTCGTCCATTACATCGTCGTGAACCAATGTTGCCATATGTAACAACTCGATTGCCGCCGCAACATTTACTGCTTTTGAATCGACAAATCCGTTGTCGTTAATCGCAGACCTCATTAAAAGTTGTGTCCTGATTCCGTTGCCGCGCGCGGTCGCTAAGTAAGCGTTCATCTCCGCCAAATCATTCGTTATGCCGAGCAACTTACGTTCGACAAATTTATTCGTGAGTAATACTCCATCATTTGCAGTTATCGCGTTTTTCGACACCATAAGAATCTTGCCACCTTTTTTTCTCTGAATAATCTCATATTATTCACCTGATATCAATAAAAAAAATATCAATTACACTTATGCAATTATATTTGTATAAATGTAAAAAATTTCATATAATAGAAAAAACAAAAAGGGGGCGTTAATATGGATGTTCGTATGATGGCACAAAATCAATTGATGGCGTCGGGATTTGACTGGCGTTCTTCGTCGGTTCCGCCGGCGTGGACGAGTAAGGGCAATGAAGGGTTGGCAAATCGGCCGCAGGATAACAGCGTCAGTTCGTCAAACGCGACACTGAGGAGCGCGGGTGCCGGCATTCAAAGTGTTGTTGCCGGAATGCAGGGCAACAAAAATGCTTTCAGCGCGGTGGAAGGCCGCAGTTCGCATACGGATGTCGCAACGGTTTCGGTGGATAATTCGCGTGCAAACGCTTCATTGCTGAGGGACACCGCCATCGACGTGAAGCAGGCGGCAACCGCACAGGCAAACGCGGGCGACGCTGTTTCGGCATCGGGAAGAGATATTGCCTCGGGCGATTACAGATTTTCCGTGGAAACAGGCGGAAAAACATATGACTTCAATATAAAAGTAGCGGCGGGCGAAAGCAACGAAGCCGTTCAGCGTAAAATGGCGGAAGCCGTAAACGCGCGTAAAATCGGCGTAACGGCATCGGTTTCGACCACAAAAGACGGCAACGATACCGCATCTCGCCTAACACTAACCGCCGCAAATACAGGTACGGGAAGCACCTTCACCGTAACCGACAGAACCGGCAATCTCGCTTCGGATATGGGAATCACGTCCGTAAGCACCCAGGCACAAAATGCCGTTTATTCCGTTAACGGCGGTCTTGAAAGAACTTCCGAGTCGAATCAAATAAACATTGCTTCGGGCGTTACTGCCACATTGCGCGGCGCGGGAACAACAGACATTACATTCGCACGCAGCACCGACCAACAAGTTTCCGCCGTAAAAAACCTTGTAAATTCCCTAAACTCCGCTCTCCGAAACACAAAAACCACCGACGGCCGCGGCTCGGAACGCTTTGCTTCCGATATCATAGGGATGAACATTACCTTCGCACCTTCACTTTCCCGCGTGGGAATTAACGTACAGGATAACGGTCAACTTTCCGTTGACGAAAATAAATTGCAGCAAGCCGCTTCCGACGGCTCGCTCGCGAAAATGTTTGAAAATACAACCTCAGGCTTCGCAGCACGCGCAAACCGCGTCTCCGCAAACGCAGCCTCCGGCGGCTACAGAAATTCCCCAACCCCCGTAGACTACACCTCACAACTCACCAACTTCAACTTCGGCAACACCGGCGATATGTGGTCGTGGATGAGCTTTTTGGGGTAGTC
>JAIRVD010000383.1 GCA_031254075.1 Clostridiales bacterium | reverse complement strand
ATGCATAATTTTCCTTTCGGGCGCAAATGATAACGGAAACAAAAGGAGGTTTTACCATGAACGAAAACAAAGCAATGCCGACAGACCGTGGGCTTCAGCAGTTTTCAAGCGGGATTAACAAGAAATATGAAACATCGCTTTTTGAAACTGCGTCGTATGTGCCGGACAGCGAAACAGGCGAGCCGATTCCGGATATGGCAACATCGCAGGTTAAGAATTGGGTGGACGAAGGAAGCAAGCTATAGAGATTTTCTTATCATGTCGTACTTTGCGACGGGCGAATTGATTTTCAAAAAAATTTTTTGTTTTGGATGCGGAGCGGAATTTATTTCGGCTCCGTTTTCGTCGTGCACAGATTCTACGGTTTGAGTAAAATTATCGCCGCTTGCGCGAAGAATTTCTGTTTTATCGCCGACAGAAAATTTATTACGTTGTTCGATTAAACAAATGCCTGTTTTTTCGTCAAAGCTCTCGACAATTGCTAAAAAATCCTGCGATGTCACTTGGCTTTTTCCCGAATAATCGTGGTCGTTTTCAGTCATCTTTCCGAAGAAAAATCCCGTGGTATAGCCTCGATTGCCGACTTTTTTGAGTTCTGACTCATAAAACGGCAAATTCTTTTCATACAATTGCGGAGATTCGAAAAAATCGTCGATGGCTTCGCGGTATGCCTTTGTGACTGCGCCTACATAATATTCGGTTTTCATGCGACCTTCTATTTTGAAGCTTGAAATTCCGGCGTTTATCAGGTTGGGAATATGTTTTATCATGCATAAATCCTTGGAATTTAAAATGTAGGTTCCGCTTTCGTCTTCGCAAACGGGGAACGCCGCTCCGGTTTTTTCTTCGACAAGCGCGTATTTAAAACGGCATGGCTGACTGCATTCGCCTCGATTTGCGTCGCGAGAATTTAAAAAATTGCTGATTAAGCACCGCCCCGAATACGCCATGCACATCGCGCCGTGGATGAATACTTCGATTTCGATGTCGGGTGTTTTTTCGTGAATTCCTTTTATTTCGGCAAGCGAAAGCTCACGCGCGAGAACAACGCGTTTCGCGCCTAAATCGCGCCAGAACGCTGCGGTTGCGTAATTCGTGATATTCGCCTGTGTTGAGATATGTATTTCAACGTTTGGAATAATCTTTTTCGCCCGTATAAAAACACCGGGGTCTGAAATTAAAATTGCGTCGGCTTTAATTTTTCCCAACGCAAATAAATATTCATCCAATTCTTTAAAATCATCGTTATGTGCGCATACGTTCACAGCGACATAAACTTTTTTACCGAGCAAATGCGCGTGACAAATGCCTTCTTCCATTTCCGCCAAGCCGAAATTTTTCGCCTTTGCTCTCATGCTCAGAAATTTCCCGCCGATATAAACAGCATCCGCGCCATACGCAAACGCAACTTTAAGCCGCTCCAAATCGCCCGCAGGGGCGAGAAGCTCAGGTTTTTTCAATTGAATGCACCCCGCAATTCTGCTTGGAAAAATAAACGCAATTCGTACAATCGCCCGCCGGGTTGCGATGATGGTTTTGCAGGCTCGTGATTCTCGGTTTATGCTTTTTGCATCTTATCATGGATTTCGTTCCCTTCAAATATTTTTAAATAAGTATTCCCATTTTTCGGGAGTGCTATTATAATTCAAGCGGGTGATTATTAATGCGAGAATTTTTCAGCCTTGAAGGAACGTTTAATAAATACGCGGGCTTTGTTGCCGACATGTTTATATTAAGTTTTCTGTGGATTTTTTTCAGCATTCCGATAATAACGATTGGCGCGTCAACAACCGCGCTTTTTTATGTTTGCACGCGGCGAATCGCCAACAGAGAAGGATATATTTCGTCAGATTTCTGGTCGGCGTTTAAAACGAATTTCGTAAAGGCAACTGTTTTGTGGTTCATCATTTCCGCAGTCGTGCTGGCAATCGGGTTTAATATGATGCTCGTGGTTTTAAATCCCGAACTGATGAGTTCGATGAGAGGTATCGTTTTACCTGCGCAAATTGTTCTTCTCATGGAAGTATTATTTATTTCGATATATATTTTTCCCGTTACGGCGCGTTTTGATATGAAAATTTTGCAGACGATTAAAACATGTTTTTTCATGGCAAACCGTCACATACTTACATCTTTTGCGTGCCTTGCGGTTCTTGTCTTGTTGTTTGCGTCGGTGATTTACATGCAGCCGATGCTTTTTTTAATTCCGGGCATCTATGCAATGGCGGCATCTTATTTGATTATGAAAATTTTTAAAAGATACCGTCCGGAAATGGACCGTGACCCAATTCTTGAGCTTCAAGAAATCGAGCAAAAACGCGCGGAGGAAAAACGCCTCGCGGAAATAGGTAAACACTTGCCCCACGAAGGGGAAAAAATAAATGAAGAGGAGCAAGAACATGACGTATGAACTGAAAAACAAAAACGGTATGGAAATGAAAGTATCAAATTACGGCTGTGCGATAATTTCGCTGACCGTGCCGCTTAAAGACGGCAAAAAGGACATGGTTCTCGGGCTGGACAACGAGGAAGCTTACAAGGGCAAGCATCCGTTTTTCGGCGTGGCGATTGGGCGTTTCGGCAACCGCATAGGCGGCGGAAAATTCACGCTTTCGGGAAAAACATATCAATTGGAAACAAACGACGGCGACCATCACCTTCACGGCGGAAGCAACGGCTTTGATAAAAAAGAATGGAATGTTGATTCCGCGGCGGTGGATAAAATCGTATTTTCGCTGCAAAGCCCCGACGGCGAAAGCGGATACCCGGGCGATTTAACCGCGAAAATTACCTACACGCTGACCGATGAAAACATCTTGCGCATTGACTACGAAGCCACAACCGAAACCGAAACCATTTGCAATATGACAAACCATTCATATTTCAATTTGTGCGGACATGACGCGAAAAATGTTTTTTCGCATGAGTTGGAAATTTGTTCGGATAAAATCACTGAGGTTGATGCGGGATTAATTCCGACGGGCGGTTATGTTGACATCACCGGAACACCGTTTGATTTCCGCACAGCGAAAGCAATCGGAAAAGATTTGAAAGCCGCAGGCGAAGTCAATAAAACAGGCGGTTACGACCACAATTATGTTCTGCGCGGCGAAGGAAAGGCCGCAAGCGTGTTCGCGCCGTGTACCGGAATCCGCATGACCGTTTCCACAAACAGCCCGGGTATGCAGCTTTACACAGGCAATTTCATCGACGGAACCGTCTCCGGCAAGGGAGTTGCCTACCAGCAATTCAGCGGCTTCTGTCTGGAAACACAATTCTTCCCTGACGGAATAAATAAACCCGAATTCCCGTGCTGCATCGTGAAAAAAGGCTCACCGCAAAAATTCTATACCGAATTTAAATTTGAATGGTAAAAATCGTTCGCGATTTCGCAAAAAAAAATAATATAATCGCAGGGGTTTGCAGTGCCGGTTCGCTAAAAGCAGAATGGCTTGCAAGCCCCTTTGTGCCGTTTGTCAGCGGCGATATTGAAAGACGCACCAATCCGAACGCAACGCTGAAAGGCGCGAAAAACATTGTCGTAATCGGCGTGCCGTACGAAAAATCGGAATTCGAAAATCTTTCGTCGCTCGGAACAAACGACGATTACCACGCGCGCGTAAAATTTTTTTTGCGCGCGTTGGTTAACGAATTGAAAAACGAATTGCAATCGCAAAAGAATTTTAAATATAAAATCCTTATCGACAGCCCCGGTCCGGACGAACGCGCATTGGCGTATCACGCGGGGCTCGGTTTCTTCGGGCGAAACGGGCTGATTATTTCGTCGGAATTCGGTTCGCGTTTCAACATCGGCTGTTTGTTCACCGATATCGGGAACGAGGGGGAGGACAAAAGAACCGTTCACTTGTCCAATCCCCCCGATTCACTCTGCACCGACTGCAATTTATGTATAAACGCCTGCCCAACCAACGCACTTTCGGAAAACGGTTTTCAAGCGCAAAAATGCATTTCATATCTCACGCAAAAAGACGAGCTTTCGCCCGAAGAAGAAAAACTTCTTTCGAACTCGCGGCAATTATACGGCTGCGATATTTGTGCCGATGTATGCCCGTTTAATGCTTTAACCACGAAACACACGAAAGTAAAAGCCATTCTCGTAAATCCGCAAGAATGG
>JAIRVD010000346.1 GCA_031254075.1 Clostridiales bacterium | reverse complement strand
TAAAAAATACCGGTGCCGCAATCGGAATCGCGTTCGACGGCGACGGCGACAGAATGCTCGCAATCTGTGACAAAGGGAATTTCATAGACGGCGACGCGATTCTTGCGGTCTGCGGGCTTGACATGAAAGGGCGCGGCAAGCTCGCAAACGATACCATTGTCGCAACGGTAATGAGTAATCAAGGCTTTGAGGTTTTCTGCCGCGAAAATAATATAAACATGCACCGCACCGAAGTCGGCGACAGATATGTATTGGAAAAAATGCTCGCCGATAATTTAAATTTCGGAGGTGAGCAATCGGGGCATATAATTTTTCTTGAACACAGCGCGACGGGTGACGGAATTTTAACCGCGTTGCAGCTTCTTTCCGTAATGGCGCGAAAAAATAAACCGCTTTCCGAACTCGCCGCCGCCGCCGAAACTTATCCGCAAATATTAATCAACGCAAAAGTTCCGAATGAAAAAAAATATTCATGGGACAAAAACGACGAAATAAAAAAATTGCAAAACGAAATCGAATCTCAATTGAAAAACGAAGGACGCATCCTTGTTCGCCCGTCGGGAACGGAACCCGTTGTTCGCGTAATGATAGAAGGACGCGATAAAACCCAAATCGAAGATTGGGCAAAATGTCTCGCAAATGTAATTGAAAAGAATTTGGGAAATTAAAGAAATAATAATATTTTTCCGATATAATATTAATAAACAACCGAGAGGAGAAATGTATTATGGACATCAGCAGTGTATCTCAATTAATCAGCGGGTCAAACAATAACCAAGGCAATCAAAACGACAACGACCAAGGGAACAATTCCGTGATTCCCGGAATGCCGAACACGGGAGCGGGAACGGATTTCGGAGCGGCAGGCACGTACAGGCAAGGCGAACAAGCTACCGAGCCGGAATCGTATGTAGCGGATATGCAACGCGTGGGCAAAATGTGGGAAGCACACAATGCGCGCGTGGAATCCTTCCGCCAAATGGTTGAAACACTTTTGGGCAAACAAGCTGAAAAGCAAGGCATCGCGGAATTCCCCGGCAATCCGAATGCGCCCGGCAGGGTTAATTTCCCCGGCAGAAACGGAATGATTGAAGTAACCGACGAAATGCGTGCCGAGGCGCAAAAAGAAATCGACGAAGGCGGATACTTCAGCGTGGACGAAACCGCCAAGCGTTTATTGAATTTCGCGGTGGCACTTACGGGCGGCGACCCGTCGAAAGTTGAATTAATGCGCGACGCGGTTATTCGCGGTTATGAGCAAGCCGAAAAACAATGGGGCGGCGAGCTTCCCGAAATTACAAAGAAAACACACGAAGCCGTTATGAAGGGCTTTGACGAATGGGCGGCGGCGGGTTCCGCGTCCGCAATTACACTACTTAATAAGGAGTGATTAAAATGACTGTAAATAATATCGCACGTAATATGATGAGCGATTCGATGATGCGCGTTGCGAGCGGAAAGAGAGTCAATTCCGCGGCGGACGATGCCGCAGGGCTTGCTATCGCTCAAAACATGGAGACGCAAATTCGCGGATTAGACCAAGGCGAACGCAACACCAATGACATGCAAAATATGGTTCAAACAGCCGAGGGCGGACTTGATACCATTTCCGACAGCTTAAACCGCATTCGCGAACTCAGCGTACAGGGTTTAAACAACGGAATCTATAACGAATCCCAACGCGCGATGATTCGCGAAGAAATCGGACAGCTTGCGGACGGAATTAAAGCCGCAGTCAACGGAGTTGAATTTAACACACAAAACCTTCTCGACGGCACCGTCAACAACGCGAACACCGCTTCAAGCCCCGACGGCACAGGTGCGGTATTCAGCATCAACGATATGTCTTCCATTGCGCAAGCAATGACCGCAATCGCGGAAGACGGCTCGTTTGACCTTGAAAAAATTGATGCCGCTATCAGTCAAGTTGCCGAAGAGCGCGCAAATCTCGGCTCAATGAGCAATCGCATGGACTTCACAGCAAATGCAAACTCCATCTCAAGCCTTAACCTCGTCGATTCAAGAAGCAGAATCGCCGACGCCGACATGGCCAAAGAAATGATGGCTGTAGAGCAAGAAAAAATTCTGAACGAAGCGCAGGTAATGCTGCAACGCAACGCACAGGAGCAAGAGGAAGAAGAAAAAACTCATATATTGCAAACGGGTGTGTAATACGGCAACCCCCGAAAACCCGCTGAGACGAATTTCAAATGTCGCGAACGCTTCAACGCGCGTTTGAAATTCGGACGAAGCGATGGTTTTCGGAGGTTGCCATACAAATAAAAAATGGTCTGTTTCGTTCTGAAAAACGAAACAGACCATTTTTTTATTCAAAGTGGCTGAATTGATGGGATTTTTCGGTCGCCTTGTAAAAAATGGAATATTTTCCCTTGTTTGTGACTATATTTATAAATAGGACAAATAGGACGGGAGAATTCTTTATGACAATTGCAGCACCTGCATTGACTAATACGCGTGAAAAGAAGTCTGTTATGAAGCTGTTGGCAAGAAAAACGAGGCGGCTGACGCGCGAGGATATGGAAATCGTGGAAGCTCTTGAGGCGGTTAAAAGCGATATGGAGTTTCTACATAATTGCTTTGACCACACCACGGACGCAATTTTGGTGGACAGCCTTGTGTATGAGCTTAAAGCGGCAAACTTGAAATATCAGTATTATTTGAATTTGTGTAAGGAAAAAGGAATTGTGCATGGAGGGGTGTCGTTTTGAATTTCTTTGGACTGATGCTTGTTTTGGGGGCTGTTTTTCTGGGGTATTTGCTTTATACGCGCCAGATGAAGTGGTTGGTCGGCGTTGCGCGTAATTCCGCGCTCGGTGTTTTGGGAATTTTGATTTGTAATGTGCTTTTTTCGGGTTTCGGGCTTGCCGTCGGGGTTAACGCGATTACGGTGCTTGTCGTCGGAATCCTTGGCGCACCCGGGTTTTTAATGCTTTATGCTACGCAGATGTTGGTTGGTTAGTGTTGTTTACATAATTTTTTTATGCGGCTGCGCTTCGGAAATCGGCGGACGGCTTCCGATAATCGGTTTCGCAGACGGGTTTGTATGGGAAATTTCACCCGATTATATTCGTGTGGTTATCAGCGCGCCGGGTTTTTCGGGGTATTTTCATGAAAGTGTGGAAATTACTTGTTCCGGTGCGTTTTCTGTGTATGACGGGGAAAGCGTTCTTTGTTTTCGTGCGGGGGATGTTTTTCGACATGTTTCCGATGAAAACGAAAATGCGTTTATAATTACGCCCGATAACCGCAACGAGTGCTTGGAATTTATCGGACGCGGCACGTATCGCGGCATATTGGAAATTTCGCGAGCTGCCGAAGGTTTCGTTATCGTAAACGAATTGCCGCTTGAAGAATATTTATATGCTGTTGTTCCGAGTGAAATGCCGTCTTCTTACGGCGTGCAGGCGTCGATGGTGCAGGCGGTGACTGCGCGGACGTTTGCGTATTATCAGATGCGCGAGAACCGTTTTGCCGAGTTTGGCGCGCATGTTGACGACTCGGTGATGAGCCAGGTTTACAATAACATCGCCGAAAACGAAATCTCCATTGAGGCGGTTCAAGCGACGCGCGGGCAGGTGCTTACATATAACGGCGAAATTGTGTTGGCGAATTATTTTTCAACATCCGGCGGAACAACCGCAAATTTCGGTGAGGTTTGGGCTTCGGGCGAACAGTTTCCTTCCGAAACGCCGGAATTTTTGCGTGCGCGTGCCCAATTCCTCGCGCATGTTCCCGGCGACCTTCGCACCGAAGCCGCCGCCGCCGAATTTTTCCGTAATAAAGAAATCCCTGCTTTCGACAGGGATTTTTCGTGGTTCCGCTGGGAAGTTACCATGACGGTCGCGCAGCTTTCCGAAAGAATTAACTCTGCCTTGCCGGAAAGATACGCCGCAAATCCCGCGATGATTTATTTTTCAACTTCCGCGGATAATATCGGAACGCTTACCGATATCGAAGTAACCCGACGCGGTCAGGGCGGCAATATTATGGAAATTATTTTTCACGGAACAAACGCGTCCGTTCGTGTGGAAACAGAATATAATATTCGAGCATTGCTTAATCCGCGTGAAATTCCCGTTACGCGCCACGACGGCAGCCAATCGGGGCGGCTTTCTCTGTTGCCGAGCGCGTTTTTTACAACGGAACTTCATTACGATGCTACAAACCAACTCATCGCCGCAACCTTCTACGGCGGCGGAAACGGCCACGGCGTCGGCATGAGCCAAAACGGCGTCCGCGCCCTGCTGGATATGGGACTCACTTACATTGAAATTCTGCAACACTACTACCCCGGAACGGAAATCACGTCTTCGCTTTTGCTTCATTGCGGCGTTTTTTATTGAGGCAGGGGACGCACTGTGTTATTATAGGTGTAGAAAAAACTCCGATTGCCGGAAAGAAGGACAAAAATGACATCGAACAATAAAACTCCGCTTGGCTTTATTGAATTATCTAATGGTGCGAAAGCGATTTTTCCCATGAACGATTTCTTTTTGACCTATACTTTTGAAAAACCGGAGCATTGGGAGTCCTTGCGTTTGACGGTTAATCTAATGATTGAGGCATATAAAAAATTTAAGCCCGAAACCCGGATAAAGCCGATAACAGGTAAAATAAAAGTTGAAACACAATTCAAGCATCTGATGGATGTAAAAAATACTACCCGTGACCAAGATATGAAAATAACAGAAGATGAAACAAAGGCACACTACATTGAATTCCACAATCGTGCGAGAAGCCGTCCGCCTGTGGAAATTCGCTCGGTGGAATATTTCGGATTGGGCATTGGGCACAGCAAAGGAAAAATAGCCAATCAAATATGGCTGTTGGCAGAAGATGTGGATTCTGTTCTGCACGGAAAAACATTCACTCGATATATATTAAAAGATGAAGTTACCGAAAAAATACATCCGGCGACGTCGGGCATAATGTATATCAGCCTGACAAAGTTATCACAAGAAAACACCCCTGCCGGAGAATTAGCCTTATTTCTGTTGGGTAAGATAAGTGAACCCGAAGATGAAACTGTAAAGGAGATTGTGAAAACCTTTAATGCAGGTTTCAATGCGCTTAAAACGGACAAGGAGGTTGTGAATAATATGTCACTTGCAGAGAGATTTTTTTGTGACGGGCTGGAGGAAGGCTTTGACAAAGGAGTCGCCCAAGGAGTCGCCCAAGGAGTTGCTAAAGGAGTTGTTCAAGGAGTTACCCAATTATTGGAACTTATCAACAAAGGCATTGACCCTAATGAAGCGGCGCGGATGATAGCTGCCGAAAGTGAGAGTTTGGACAGTCACGAATAATAAACTAAAATATCAATCTGCCGCTCATTGGGGATTCAATTGGGCGGCAGTTTCATTTATTACATATTCTTCCTTTCCGTCGAAGCGGATTGTTACGGATTTGGTGAAGTCGGGTTTGTTAGGCTGTTTTTCTTCGATTATCAGGCTTGCGTTGCATTTGCGAAGGGTGGCGAAGGTGGTCATGAAGCCGATTCCGCTGCCTCCGTTTTCGGCGTGGGTTGTGATTTGCTTTGTTCCGAGTTGGGCGAGGGTGTCCGGAGCGAATGGGATGCCGCTGTCGTGGACGGTGAATTCGTAGCAGTCTTCGGTTAAGCCGAGTATTGCCCAAACACTGCGGAATGAATTTTCGCTTGCGTTGACGGCAATAAGGGCATTTTCAAGATGGTCGCCAATCATGGTTTCGAGTTTTGCTTGGTCGATTATTTTTTCAACCAGGTATGGAATGCTGCCGTTTACATTTAATTTGAAGTCAATTTTGTTGGCGGCAAACTTGTCCGCGAAATTTTTGAATAATTCGTCAAGCATATTGATTTTGGTGGAAGGTAGTGCGTAGTGCCCTACAAGCTTGCAGATACTGTCTTTATAATCCTTCTCCGTGCGCTTGATGTCCTCTAATGCTTCAGCCAATTTATCTTTCAATTCCTGCGAATCAATCAAATCAATTGCCTCTGAAACAACACGCTCCAATGTCGTCAGCCGATGTTTAATTTTGTGGTCTGCCGCGCGCAGAATATCGTTTTGCTTAATGAGTCGTTGATTTTCTTCCTTTTGCTCGGCAAGCTCGCGTTCAAGAATTTGAATGGCGCGAATCTCCTGTCGTTTCAAATAATGCACCCAAATACGCCTCCTTATCCAAATATAGATTCCGATTCCGATGCTTGCGATTCCGACGACATACAGAGGAATAGTTAATACATCATCGGATTCAAATGAAACACTAATGCGCGTGACGAGAACCAATAAAATACCTGCGGAAACAAGGGCTATAATAATCGCGTATCGGCTAAACAGAAAAGGAAACCCCTTTTTAAACCGCCTGATGCGGAAAATCAAATAAGATAAAATTAAATGTATGATGGCAGCGCCGGTAAAAAAAAAGAGAAAGAAGGGCTGATTTAAATCGACGTTAGTTTCCATGTATGTAAATGCAAAAGGAAGTGTAAGGACTCCCATTATGAATGTCG
>JAIRVD010000280.1 GCA_031254075.1 Clostridiales bacterium | reverse complement strand
ATATTTGCGGAAATCGTTGACTGGTGTTCTACTAAAATAATCAGTCGGTTGTCTTTCGTTATAAACGAAACATCATTGCGTCTTTTTCTGATTGCGTATTCGGTGTTTAAATCGAACGGTACTAAATCTTCCGCGCTTAAATCAAGATTTCCGTTTCTGCACCGTTTAAGCAAATGCAAAAAGTTTTCAACGTTTATAAATATACCGCGGAACATCGTGTCTGTTGGTTGGTTTATTAAGTTTTCCCTTGTCATTTCCCCCGCCTTTGTTCTTTTTTATTTGTTATTTTAAACTATACTTCAAAACATATACGCTGCACATGGGCTGTAGCGGAATGACACGTAAGTCTAATGACCACGTTTTTGCAAACGCCACGGTGAACGAACAGCGTTCGATTTGTTCGCGTTAAATCCGGAAATTCCGCCGTTGACGAAATTGAAAAAGAATAGCGAAAACTAAAACTTAATCCCCGCAATAAACTCCGCCGCGAAGCTTACAGCCTCTGCGGCTTCTTCGCGTGACAGTTCGCGGCAGTCTTCGCCGGGGTAGTTGGTGTCGTAGTAGTATTCGCGCAGGAGGGCCATCATTTTGCGGTCGGCGGGATTGTTTATGACACCTCCGAGGGCGGCGACGCGGTCATAGAGTTTTACGGTGTTATGCGCGGAGAGGATTGGCAGGTCGTCGATTGTGCCGTTATCTTCGATGTACTGTTTTAGGTTTTTTTCGACGGCTTGTTGTACAAGCCTGCCCGTCATCGAGGCAGAGCCGGATTCCAGTAGGATTTTCGCGTCGGCGAGGTCGCGGTCGCCTATGTATTTGTAGGTTAGCTTCGTTTCCATAGTTCTATACCCTCCGTTCTAATCCAGAAATTTGCGTTATTTTTGTCGTCCGAGTTAAGCCCGTTTTCGGTGGTGAAAAAAAAAGACAGTTCACAATCGAAATCTTCAAAAAAATTTCGTATGGAAGTTCTGTCTTCGAATGTCCAAGTATTTTGCGCAACGAGAGCGAGGTCGATATCGCTGCCTACGCGAGCGGTTCCTCTTGCGTAACTGCCGAAAAGAATTATGCGCGTAATAAATTCGGGCAGGGCAGAAATATTTTCGTTAATATAATCGGTGAGTTTCGGCGTAACATCCGACAGGCGCATCAGTATCTGTACCCGCATTCGGGACAGAATTTGCACATCATAGGGTTAATGACACTGCATCCGGGGCAGGTATTTTCCATCGGCGAACCGCAATCCATGCAGAATTTTCCGCGAATTGTGAGAATGCCGCATTTATTGCAGGTAACTTGTTCGGGCTTTGCCGAAGCGGCAGAGGCTGCGGCAACAGTGGCGGCAGGGGCAGACGGAATTGAAACAGCGGGCGAAGCGGGCGATTCCGCAGAGATGCCTTTCATCGCAAGAATTGCTTTTTTCTGCGCTTCGGTAGGACGAAACAGCGCGAGTTTCGTGCTGATATTTGCTGCTTTCGTCGCAGTAAATCTGTACGATGTTTTAACCGTACCTTTCCCGTGCGGCAAATCCATTACCAAATGCCAATGCCCGTTATCAATAGTCATAAGCCTAATCGGCGAAAAAGTCATAAGGCCTCCCAGTGCGTTAAAAGGAAAGCCGTTACTGTATTTGTGGAAATTTTCAGCATCCATAAGATAAACATTTGCGGTGTTGCCCTGTAAAATTACTTCGATTACTTTGCCTTTTGCAAGCCCGCCCAAATCATAATGCATGTAGCCCATTTGCGATTCAGCCCCCGGATAATAATTTTATAATTAATCCTGATCGAAATTATGCGGATCGGGATTGCTGTCGTAAGTGTTGCGAAGCAGTTCGCTTGTTTCTTTGAACGCATGCAGAACAAGCGGGTCGAAATGCGCCGGCTCGGTGCGTCCGTCTCCCTTTAGAATTATATCCATTGCTTCCTCATGTGTGAAGCCCGGCTTGTACGCTCGCGGAGAGCGCAACGCGTCATAAACATCCGCAACGGTAACAATTCTCGCGGAAATCGGAATTTCCTCGCCTACAAGGCGGTTCGGATATCCCGTTCCGTCAAAACGCTCGTGATGGCTTTCTGCAATTTCGATTGCGACGGAAAGATGCGTCCGTTCGTTCGGCATCATTTCAGCAAGCTTGCGCAACAGGTCGCCGCCGCCTTTTGCGTGTTCCTTCATTAAGCCGAATTCTTCCGCCGTAAGCGTTCCCTTCTTTTTCAAAACGGCGTCTGTTACCGCGACTTTTCCGATATCATGCAGCGGCGAATAAGTTGTAATTAAATCTACCATTTCCTTATTTAAAATCGCGGGATAATTATCCGAAATATTGTCGGCAATAATTTTCGTAAGCGATTTTATCCGCAATAAATGTGAACCCGTGTCGGTGTCGTGGCTTTCCGAAAGCAACGACATTCCCATGATAATCGCGCCGTGAGCATCGTAAAGCTCCTGCGTTTTTTCTTCAAGCTGTTTTGTGCGTTGTGCGACAGCTTCCGACAAATTATCGCGGTAGGTCTTAAATTCGATATGATTGCGCGTTTTTACACGAATTATATTCGCTTCATACGGCTTTTTCAGAGAATCCACCGCACCGAGCCCAAGCCCTCTTTCTTCCGAATAAGAATCGTTGTAGCCCGTTACGAAAATTACGGGAATTCCTATATATTCTTCGTTCTCGCGCATTTTTTCAAGAAACTCAAAGCCGTCCATTTCGGGCATAGATAAGTCCAACAGAATTAAATCCGGGTCTGTGTCTTTGTCCAAAAGGTCTAACGCCTCAATGCCGCCCGTTACTTTTATTACATTGTATGAGTCCTCAAGTATGGCTTCAAGTATTTCTAAATTTTCAAGAACGTCGTCAATCGCCATTACGGTATGCCTGTGACGCATTGCAATTCCTCCTATTCGAAATAAACATTCGTGTATGCGTTGATTAAAAACGGAAAATCATGGTCGCGGATAAAAATTCGATAAAACGGCACCGCAGGCGAAATTACTCCCTCTTGCATATCCTCTTGCGAATTATAGACGATGTCGATGTGGCTTATGAAAATCGGTTTCTCCGCCGCTATATGCTGAACGCGTTGCATAAATGTCAGCAAAATTTCATCGGGCGCGAAAATCATTCGCGGGTCGGCTCCGTACCCAATCACCCGCCCATAATGCATGTCAATCCACGCAATGCCTTCCGATGTTACAAGAAATTCAATAAAATTAGAATGTATTATCCTTCCGCGATATTTTTGGCGGTAAATTATCTGCACTCCGTTGCCGTCGATTTCGTCAAAAACCATGTCTGCAACAAAATCGGGAAAATGTTCCGTTATAAGTACATCGGCAATTTCGAGCGCGAATTCATGCGAAATATTTTTTTCATCTCTATTTTCGCCCAAATCAAGATTATTGTCAAAGTAAATAAAACCGTTCGAAATTTCCAGCCGGCCATGTTCTTCATTCTCGGATTCAAAAATATAATGCCCCTCGTCCGCTTCCAACTGAATCACTTGCGCATCTTCGCCGAAAAAAATTTCTATCAGCTCGGGAATATCATAATCAAATCCCATAACCTCCAAATGCCGCATCGGCGCGAATCGTCGCATCGGATTCGTATACAAATTTATATTATTATTCGTTAACACCGCGTGAATATTACTTATCCGCTCCTGCGAAAGCGTGTAGCGGCTGTCTTCCCGAAAAAGCAATCCCGCAAGCGATAAATTCAATAACACAAACGCTGTCAATATATAATTTTTTGCGCGCTCCCATTCCATTTAATACAAAGCCTCCAACTCAATCGCGGGACCTCTGCTTATCGGAAATCCCAAAATAAAAAATTCGTCCGGGTCGGGCAAGTCTTTCCATACGATTCCGCCGGATGAAAATGTGTATGCAAGGCGGCGATAACGTACTACGCGTCCGTTGTCTGCGATGACTTCGACGGGCGAGCGCAACGGGTCGGTGCAGTAGAAGCCCGTGTGCCAATCTTCGGTCAGAACCAGCGGCCGATTGTCGATTACATAGTCGAATCGAAAAACATGCGTACGTCCGCGCCGTTCGTAGCTACGCAAATAGATTTCCTGCGAACCGTGTTCCATTGCAAACGCGAGCGCGGCGGAAAAATCCGACATGAAATTTATTTGCGAAGAGCTTGCAACCGCTCGGTAGCTTGTGTATTCGAGAACGGCATTTTCAAGATAGCGAACCATCGTGTTACGCGTGGAAAATGTATAAACATTGTCCACGCTGATGCCCGGAATTATCGACGCCGGATTATCAAAAAACGGCTCAACGCGATTGCGGATATGCGAAAGCGTAAAAAGTCCGTGCGCATCGCGAAACGGATTCTCAACGCTCACAACATTATATGAAAATCCGCCCTGCGTTGCACTCGGAATAAATCCGTTCGCCGTTGCAATAAAATGCATTCGCTCGGGATTTGCTGGCACTATTTCAATTTGAAAGTTTTCGGCGGAATGCCGCCGCGTTCCGATTTGCAATTCAAATTCCCAAATTCGTGTACCGTCAATGAAAAATACTCGCAGCAAATTATTTTCATCGGGCGGATGAATCGCCGCTGCGTTAAAACTCGCAACATCCGAAAGCACATAAACCGAGCGTTGCCCCAACGCCTGCGAAAAATTCTCCGAAGTCATCGGAAACGCGTATTCGTAAATTAAAACCGGCCGGGCAAGAACTTTTTCCGTTTCAGACATGCCGACGAAAACTCCGCTCTGCAAAATCGCACGCAATGCCGTTTCGCC
>JAIRVD010000270.1 GCA_031254075.1 Clostridiales bacterium | reverse complement strand
AGGCATTAAAAATACCGAGCAAAAATATTTTTATTGACAAGCAAAGCGGAAAAGATACGGCACGCCCGGGGCTTCGGAAATTGATTGCGAAAGTAAAATGCGGCGATACCGTCGTGGTTGAATCGGTTAGCCGTTTTGCCCGAAACACAAAGGATTTACTGGAGCTTATTGATAAGCTTACCAAAAAAGGCGTGGAATTTGTCAGTCAGAAGGAACAAATAGATACAACCACCTTTACGGGAAAATTTATGCTTACAGTTTTTGGCGCGGTAGCGGAAATGGAACGCGGATATATATTGCAACGCCAAGCCGAGGGCATTGCCGCGGCAAAAGCAAGAGGCGTAACCTTCGGCAGACCCGCCAAAAAGCCCCCCGATGATTTCGATATTCTGGCAAAACAATGGACACACGGAAAACTGCGAACCAAAGACCTCATCGAACAAACAGGCTTAAAAGAAAGCACACTATACCGCCGCTTACGCGAGTATAATGCAGTAAAGAAAAAAAAATAATCCGTCAAAAAGTGTACTTTTTGACAAAAGCTAATCGACAGGAGAATTAATTTTTATCCTTTCGATTTTTATTGACATAATTTAGAAAAAGTCATAGAATGCGCTCCATAAAGGAATCCGTCAAAAAGTACACCATATGAAGGGTAAACGAATAAATTATAGGTTATGGGTTTACTTTAAACCTAAATATGATTGTACAGGGAGAAATGCAATGGCATATGAGTTAATTTTAGAAAAACTCGTTACAGAGCGAGGAATTGTTGTTCGTATTCCGGTTGATGGCAGATTTCAAGTTAAGAAACTTGGGGAAAATGGAGAAATTCCCGGATTGCTATGTCCTATGTGTAAAAAAGAGCATTTAGTTCCCGGAAAACTTCAAAAACATAAAGACCCGAGTATGACTGAGGAAGTAATCATGCTTAACAGTATTTTTTGCCGTGTGCATCTTGAATATTTTGATGTTCATAATGAAATGATATTCATGACTATTGATGATGCAAGGCAAAGCAATCTTTATTAAGCGAAGAAGCAGGGTTAACTCCGCCTTAACGAGCTGATGAATCAATTCAATTATTTTTTTTACATCCCGGAAGTGCGAAAAGTAATGCAAAAAAACCAATGGCAAAGGCAATATTGGCGTAGGTGTTAATTTTATACAGCGCGTTTAGTTGGCTGTGAAGATAGCGCGGCGGTGCAAGCAGATTTGAATTAAAAATAAGCTGTGCGTAACCGCCAAAGCCTTCGGGGTAGAATGCGGGAAGCCATAAATCCAATGAAGCGGTATTAAAAAGAACAACCAAAGCAATAAAATTCCCGACAAAAACAAATACGCCTTGCGTAAGCGATTTCGCCCGCAAGGCGTTTCGCGTTGTTGCGGCAACGAAAACAAGAACTGCTGCGAAAAGTAAAAGATTTCCGCGCAGTTTTATGCTTTCCGTGTAGGCGTTAATATCCGTTATTGAAAAATCGCGCGGGTGCAGGTTTTGCGATTTTAATAAATTTTCGGTTTCAATGCGCGAGCCGACTCGGTTATAGTTTTCGGGTTTTACAAGCAGAATACTCGCGCGTTCGGCTTCATTAGTACGCGGAAGCCACGCGTATACACCGGAATCGGTTGCTTCCGCGACGCCCGTTATGGTGTAGGGTGTTCCGTCAATTGCTGCGGTCAGTCCGACGGCGTTTGTACCGCCGAAAAGTTGCCATGCTAAATTTTCGCAAATGATTATTGAAAATTCATCCCGCCAAATACCGCCCGATTTGAAATTCATAAAGCACATTTCAAAGTAGCCGCGTCCGGTTGTAATCGTTTCGGCAAAAACCGTTTTCGCGCCGTTTTCGACAGCGGAAACGGAAAGACGCGCCGTTTCCGCACGGGCGGGCAAATCATCGGAAGCGAACACATCATCATGAATTACAGGCAGAACGGCAAAAACGTCCGGATACATATAGCGCGAAGCTTGCGCATTGAACCAATAAATTGAAACAACCGCGCATAAAACTACAACTGCGCAAACAGAACGCCTAACCATCGCCAATCACACGTACTCTGCTGCCTTCCGAAATCGGGCGGTCGCTTGTGATGATTACGGGGTTTGTGAGTTCGCCGAACGAGAAAAATGCTGTTGTTTCGTCGCCTTGGGTGAATACGGAAATAAAACGCCTGCGGGCGTAATAGCTGTGTCCGACCAGGGTGTTTTTTTCGCGTTCGGCGATAAGAATAAAATACCCGAGCGACGGGTCTTCGTGAATTGCCGAATTCGGCAGCGTCTGCTCCATTAAATTTGAATGCTTGTTAACGATAACCTCCGCGCGTTCGCCGCCGTTCAGAATGATTCCCGAAAGCGCGATTTCTGCGCGAAGTCTGCTTCCTTCGGCTGTAATTCGCCGAACTGTTCCGCTTAGTCCGTATTCTTCAAAAACGGGAATATCAACGCGAACAACTGCTTCGGGCGCAAGCATTCCCATTCGCTCGGGGAAATAGGCGGTGATTAGGTACTCGCCAAAGCTTTCCGCCAGTTTTAAAACCGGTCGTCCGCTTTCGGTAAAAGTTCCGCTTTCCGTCAAAATCTCGCTGATTATGCCGGAATGTTCCGCATGTACATATACCATGCCGTCAGCTTCGATTTGCGCGGATAATCTCTCAAGAACGCGCCGAATTTCCGTTTCTTCCATTTCCAAAAGCGTTATATCGTTGGAAAGCCGCTGAATTTGCCGTCGGATATTGCTTTCTTCCGCTTCGAATGCGGCGTTTCGCTCGTTTCGGCGGATTTCATCCGATTCCGCCGCGCGTGCAAGCTCCTGTTCGTTTTCTGTCAAAACGGTTTCTTTGTCTTCAGCGTTTTGGCGGAAATTTTCGTGCAGAATTTCCAATTCGCGAATCGCGTCGGTTAAATCTGTTCGCGGAATAACGCCCGCTTCGTACAGCGCACGTTTTTTTTCAATTTCCGCTTCCGCAATCGCGATTTCTTCTTCTAGTCTTGCGGCTTCTCTTTCGAATCGCACGATGTCGGGCGGCGAAACCTCTGTAGGCGTGAAAACGGGAGCTTCGTTATGCCGCTGCTGTTCAAACCTTAAATCGCTGCGTGCGCCCGCGAGATTTACAAGCGTTCTTTCCAAACGGTTTTGCTCGTCTTCAAGCCGCCGAGAAAGTTCCGCCATGTCGCTCTGCGTTGTGAAAAGTAAATCGCCCTCGGTTACGCGGTCGTTTTCGCGCACCATCATTGTAATTCGTCCGCGTTCTTCCGAAAAAACATTGATATGCTCGGCAAATTCCGCTTCGCCTTGGCTTCTGAATGTGCTTGAAATAACACCTTCAGACGAAAAACCCACGACAACGCCCGGCAAGTTCAACGAATAAATCGTGTTTGAAAAAAACGTCAGAAATAATAAAATTCCAAAAAACGCGGCGGTTAGCCTTAAAGTAATTTTCTTTTGCATCACTTCACCCCAATTCATTCCGCCTGCGGCGGAGATACTGTCGGTTGGTGCGAAAAATCCGCTTCGCGCATTATTTCACACCCGAAAGTTGAATTCCTTGAATCATATGTTCTTGTCCGTACAGAAAAATTAATACGCACGGCAGAAGATAAAAAAACGATGCCGCAAAAATTATTTCCGCATCTGCCGACGCGAGGTAAACGGAAAGCGGTTCGGTCGCGGCGTTAAGAAACAAATGCGGTGCTTCGACTAAATTCCAGTTTTCGACGAATGTCAATAACATCAATGCCGCCGCCGCTGTTTTGAATAAAGGAGCGATAACAAGAATAAACGCCTTTAAATGCCCCGCGCCGTCGATAAAAGCCGCTTCGATATAATCGCGCGGAAGATTTCGCAAATACTGACGCATTATAAACACGCCGAACGGATTAAAAATTCCCGGCAGAATTATCGCAAGGCGTGAATCCGCAAGCCCGAGTGCCTGCGCCGTAACGAAATTAGGCACAAGCGAAACCTGCAGCGGCATAAGCATTACGATTATATAAACAAGATACACCCATTCTTTATAGCGAAAACGGCTCATTTCAAACGCATAAGCCGCCGGCGCGGAAATCATCAACTGCCCGACAACAATAGGAAGCGCAAGCGCGATTGAATTCCACAGTTTTCCGATATATACAGGATTATTAAACAGCAGTTCGGAATATTGGCTCAAAGTCACAAAATCGGGCAAAAGCGTCATTCTCACAAAATGAATTTCATCGGCGAAAAAAATATTTCCCGGGCGAACAAGATGCGTGTACCGCGTCGAAATTTCAAATCCGCTCATAAATGAATTTGTGAAAACCATAAGAACGGGAAACAGCGCGGCAATTGCGGGAAGCCATATAAATAATTTGAATTTACTCATGGCGGGTCACGCGCCTTAATAAAAACATCGACCCCGCCGCGAAAATAACAATTCCCGCGGCAAGAAAATAAGCGGCAGTAGCAAGCCGCTGATAATTCAAGGAATTAAACATATTGTTCATAAAATGCTGCAGCATATAAATTCGGGAATGCGGATGTGCGCCCGAAAGCAGATAAATTTCCCTAAACGAACGAAACGTTGCCAAAACAGACATCAGCATAACCATAAAAAATGTAGGCGCAAGATAAATCGCGGTGATATGCCGAAATTTTTTAAACAGCCCCGCACCCTCGACTGCGGCGAATTCGTAATATTCCGAAGGAATCAAATTAAGCCCCGCCTGATAAAGCACGATATTAAAGCCCGCGTTTTTCCACATAAAAATTATTAAAATAACAACAAGCGATAAATCCGACCCAAGCCAATTAATCGGCGAATCACGAAAAAACAGCCCGTTAACCGCGCCGTTTATTCCAAAAAGATTATGCCAAAAATGCACCATCGCACCCGACGGAACAACAAGCGGTAAAACAAATAACATACCCAATATTTCTTTATGTTTAAAATTTTTCAAAACAGCCGCAAGCAAAAGCGGCAGAACCAAATTAAACGGAACGGACAACGCCATAAACGTCAAAGTATTTCGCATTGCGAGCTTAAAAGCCGAGTTGTTAAAAGTAGCAATAAAATTATCAAACCAAACAAAATTCCGCGCAACGGGGTTATCAATCACCGCAAGATACAACGAATACCCAAACGGAACAATGAAAAAAATCAACAGCCCCAGCAGGCTTGGAACCGCCAAGGCTGTGATTATTATTTCTTCGCGCGTTTTTAAGCGCGGCATGGAATTAATTCATCTCCATTATTGCGAGTGACATTCTGTTTTGCATTTGTGCGGCGGCTTGTTCCGCCGTAATCAGCCCCTCGTGGAATTCAGTCAAAACTTCCCACGGAATCGCGGTAATACTATTGGGGGCGTATCTGTAGTCTGTCATCGGCATGTTTGCTATTTCAATCATGCGGTTATATGTGTATTCCAAAATTTCTTCTTCCGTTCCAACCAGACGTGAGCCGTAATGCGTTTCGCAGACGTCAATTAATCCCGTAACAGTGGTTTCCAAACTGTAGCGCAATAATGCGGGAGTAATCGGCGTGCTGGAAACATAACGCTGGGGTTCGTCCTCCGCGGGAACGCGCAGAAGAAATTTTACAAAATTCCATGCCAAAACCTGTTGCTCATGCGTTGCGGAAGCGTTAAGCAAATAGCTATCCCAAACATTTGCCATAAGCTCGCCGCGTGAATTAACAAGCGGAACGGAGCCTTCGAATAACGCGTTTTCAAATTCCATAAACACCGATAAATCGTAGGGTCCATTAATATTGTAAAAATATTTGGCGGCTCTTTCGGCTTGCGTATTAGGGTCGAATAAGCCGCCCGACATAGTCATGCCGAAACTTTTTTCGGGTTCTGTAGCGGCGAGAGAATGATTCAGAATATCAATAAAGCGTTGATTTTCAAAATCAATTTGCCCCGTTTGATAATCGAAAAAACTCGGGATAAGCGAATGCGAAATTACCGACAGGTCAAAATTAGAATCTACATACGGAATGTTTGCGTCGGATTCTGCGTGGAACTCTAAAAGCTCAACAGCGGTAATTGTGTCACGTTCCGCAAGCTGCCGATAACCCGGAACCGCGTTATTAAACGCAACCAATTGATAATCGTACGACATCGGAAAACCAACCAAACGTCCGTTTACCGCGGCGGCGTTGATTACATTCATGAAATAATCTTCTTCGCGAAAATCGGGGTCTGAACGCATAATCGTAAACCAATCCGCCATAAGCCGCGAAATATTAGGGTCGGTGTAATCTACAAGCGAGCTTGTCATCACCGTCGGCGCTTCGCCCGACATTATTTCCGCCGCAAGCTGTGTAAACGCTCTTTCCCAGTCGCCGTCATAATTTATTATTTCAATTGTAGTTCCCGGATTTTCCGTCATAAACATTTCGGCAATTCCGGAAATTCCCGTGTCGTAAATCACCGCAACGGAAATGCTTGTGCCTTCGAGGTCTATATTTAAATCAACCGTCGGTTCTTGTTCGGCTACGCGTTCATTTCCGCAGCTTGCAAGTGAAAATGCTAAAATCCCCATTAGCATTATTATTGTGAAAATTGTCAGAAGTAACTAAATTGGTATGAAATTTGGAATAGCTACTGTAAACTTGCTATGAAAATTTAAAGGTTGTCATCCTGAACGAAGTGAAGGATCCCTTTTAGCCTGAAAAAGAGATTCTTCGCTTCGCTCCAGAATGACAAAGTGTACTCAGAATGACAAAGGGTACTCAGAATGACAAAAGCGAAACTTAAATTATTATTAAACTTAAGATA
>JAIRVD010000263.1 GCA_031254075.1 Clostridiales bacterium | reverse complement strand
TTGTTGGGGATACAAGGGGTGACCCCGGCGACCCGCCGTATTGGTTCGGCGAATTCTTTCTCGAGCATGTTAACACTGCGCGACCTGCGGAAATAAGCTATTTCGGGCAAGCGGCTGCTTTTGATTTTCTTAGCCGATATTTAAGCTTGTTCAGTCTTGGCTATGAGGCAAGTGACGGCAGTTACATGGATTTCGACAATGCTGTGCTTGAAGAACGACCGCTTGTTTTACAAAGAACGATTTCGCAATTTGAATATCGGTATTACGACCGTTATGATATTCCGTTTGAAAACGCGGTTTTTGCAAGCGGCAACATGGCGGCATATGAATTTTCGCTGTATGATTTTGATTATGACGGCATTCCGGAAATAATTATTTATTGGGCAGAACCATATGGTAGAATTATATCTTGTGATATGTTTCGCTTTTCGGACGGCAAATATAAATATATGGAAACATTTATTTCAAACGGATATGCAGATTTTAGTTTTGCTTATGATATGAGCGGGCGACTTGTTTTTATCGGTTATGAAGCGGATGAGATATATAATTCATTCTTTCAACTTGACGGCGACAACATTTTCGAAAGAATTGAAGACGAAAATATTTTTCTTGAACAACTTCTTCCGCTTGATGATTTGCGCGATGAAATAATCACTTCTTTGCGTGCGGAAATTCACGCCCATCCGCCGAAAACCCAATAGTACACAGTGGCAAACACCTCCCGCGAATAATTTGCGGCGTAACTGTGAAGCGGCGTCGGTGCGCCGAGACCGTTTGCGTCGATGCCGATGCTTTGCGCGAGGCGCGTTGCTCTGTAAATGTGAAAATCATTTGTTGCGATAACGGCGCGGTATCCTTCGGGGAAGATTTCGGTTAAAATTTCATTTGAGAAGGAGAGATTTTCGAATGTCGAGGTTGAGCTTCCCTCTTGGATGATTCGGTCTTCGGAAATTCCGTTGCGTTGCAAATAATTCGACATTGCTTGGGCTTCGGTTATTCTTCGTCCGACGCCGAGTCCGCCGCTTACGGTTACCAGAGCGTTTTCATTTTTATTTAAATATGTAATCGCGGCGTCAAGCCGCAGCCTGAGATGTCCGCCGACTTCGTCGCCGTTAAGTCCCGCGCCCAAGACGATTACTACGTCTTCGCTGTAATCGACATGAGTTGAATTTCCGTATAACGCAAGAAACCCCGCTATCGCAACGGGAATCACGCAAACTGCCAAAAGCATTTGACGGAATTTTTTCAGCAATTTAATGTAAACAAATGCGTAAAGCATTAAACAAATCGAAGCAAAGCCCAAGACGAGATGCCCGAAATGGAAATTCGCCGCAAGCAAAAGCGCGATGAAATTTATAAAAGCACCAAAGCCGACAAGAAAAATTATTTTTCGCATGAATACATAATACAATCAGGGAGGCAATCATGTCAAAATTTACACCGATGATGGAGCAGTATTTTCAAATTAAAGCGAATCATAAGGATTCGATTTTAATGTTTAGGCTCGGGGATTTTTTTGAAATATTTTTCGACGACGCGAAAATCGCGGCAAAGGAATTGGATATCGCGCTTACAGGGCGCGAATGCGGACAGGCGGAACGCGCGCCGATGTGCGGGGTTCCGGCGCACGCGGTGGACGGATACATCGCAAAGCTCGTGGAAAAGGGATATCGCGTCGCGCTTTGCGACCAAGTCGAGGACGCAAAAGAGGCGAAGGGAATCGTAAAGCGCGATGTAATCCGCGTAATTACGCCCGGTACGATTACCGACGCTAATGTTCTTGACGAGGCGCGGCATAATTACATTGCGGCGATACACAGTGACAAGAAAGGCTTTTGCGTTGCGTCGGCGGATATTACAACGGGGCTTTTCATGGCGACGTCAATCGAAAACGAACAAAAATTATTGGACGAGCTTTCGCGAATAAATCCCGCCGAAATAATTGTTTCGGAAAATTTTCCGCTTACGCGCGTTGTTGAAAATATCACGGGAGTAAAAGCGACGCCCGCACCCGCGTGGACTTTTCATCCCGCAAACGCGCATAAATTTTTAGTCGAACATTTTCGCACAATGCATCTCGAAGGCTTCGGACTTTCGGAAAACGCGGCGGAAATTCCTGCGGCGGGCGCGTTGCTTTTGTATCTTTCCGACACGCAAAAAAACGCGCTGATGCAAATTACGCGATTAAAAACATATTCGCAACAGCAATTTATGATTTTGGATAATTCCAGCCGCCGCAATTTGGAGCTTACCGCGTCTTCTCGCGCCGGGGGAAAACAGGGTTCACTGCTGTGGGTGCTTGACCGCACGAAAACCGCGATGGGTGCGCGGCTTTTGCGCAACTGGATTGACCTTCCGCTTGTCAATACGGAGGAAATTCGCCGCCGTTTGGATGCCGTCGGTGAATGGAATCAAATGCCGATGGAACGCGCAGAGCTTCGCGAATATCTGCACGGCATTCACGACCTCGAACGCATCATGGCACGCCTCGCATCGCGATACGCAACGGCTCGTGATTTGGCTGTTCTGCGCACGAGTGTGGAGATTCTTCCCGCCGTCGAACGCCTGCTTACTCACACAAAAAGCGCGGCACACAGTGAAATCCGCCGCACATTTGATACGCTTTCCGATATTTACGAAAAAATCGACAACGTAATAGTAGAAACTCCGCCCGCGACCGTTCGCGAGGGCGGAATGATTCGCAAAAACATCGACGCGCAACTGGACAAACTGCACGACATAAAACAAAACGCGCAAAGCTATCTTGAGGAAATGGAAGCGCGCGAGAAATCCGAAACAGGAATCACAAATTTGAAAATTCGCTATAACAGAGTCTTCGGATATTATATAGAAGTAACTTCGTCGCATCTTTCAAAGGTGCCGCAGAATTACATCCGCAAACAAACAATCGCGAACGGTGAACGTTTCATCACCGAGGAACTGAAAAATCTCGAAGAAACATTGCTTAACGCGGATGAACAAATTGTTTCGCTTGAATTCGAAATTTTCGATGCGTTGCGCCGCGAAATCGTTGATGAAATGATTCGCGTGCAATTTACCGCGTCGATTCTTGCTACACTTGATTCATTGCAATCATTCGCCGAAGTCGCCGAACGGAACGGCTACACTAAACCCGACGTAAACAACGGCACGGAAATTTCGATTCGCGAAGGACGCCATCCCGTTGTGGAAAAACTCTCCGCGCACGCGTTTATTCCGAACGATACCGAGATGAGTTCCGCGAACCGCCTTGCAATCATCACCGGTCCGAATATGGCAGGTAAATCAACCTACATGCGGCAAGTCGCGCTGATTGTTTTAATGGCGCAAATCGGCTCGTTCGTGCCTGCGAACGCCGCCGAAATCGGCGTTGTTGACCGCATCTTCACACGCGTCGGCGCGTCCGACGACCTCGCAACCGGACAAAGCACGTTCATGGTCGAAATGACCGAAACCGCAAATATTCTCAATAACGCCGGTGTAAACAGCCTTGTTCTTCTCGACGAAATCGGACGCGGAACAAGCACCTTCGACGGTCTTGCAATCGCGTGGGCGGTGCTTGAACATATCGCCGACAAAAAAATTCTCGGCGCAAAAACGCTTTTCGCAACGCATTACCACGAACTCACTCAACTCGAAGGCAAACTCGACGGCGTAAAAAATTACTGCTTCACCGCTCGGGAGCAGGGCGAGGATATTGTTTTCCTTCGCAAGCTGATTCACGGCGAAGCGGGGCAAAGTTACGGAATTCACGTTGCGCGACTTGCGGGCTTGCCGACAGATGTTCTTTCACGCGCAACGAAGTTGCTGGATACATTCAACGAAAGCGGGGTTTCAGCAAAAAATCCGTCAAAAGATTTATCCGCGAAAAACACGAAAAACACAAAAAGTGCAAAAGAAGAAAAATTAGTGCGCGAGCTTTCCGAAATTGATGTAAATAAAATAACGCCGCTCGAGGCTATGATGATTTTGGCGCGTTTGAAGGAAGTATGATTATAAATCTTTTCTTTTTCCGGTAAAAACCAAAAAAACTCCCTCAGACCCCGTTAAAATAAGGGTTTTGAGGGATTGGGAGTTTATCAAATATTGTTGACTGTCATGCGATGCTTTGGATGCATACACGAAAATAGAAATCGTGGCGTGATACGATATTCTAAAAAAGTGAATACAAAAAAGGTCTGACAAAAAAGGTCTTAAAAATATCTGAAGAAGAAGGCTTAAAAATTTTTTGTATTAGCATAAGTCATAAAAATATGTCATAATCAATCATCTAATAAAAAGGAGGCGACGTAATGCGATTGGTGACGAGAGCGGATTTTGACGGATTGGCTTGCGGAGCAATTTTGATGGAGCTTGGAGTAGTGGACAGTTGGAAATTTGTTCATCCTAAGGATTTACAGGATGGTAAAATTCAGTTAACGTCGAATGATGTGTTGGCGAATGTGCCTTATTCGCCGGGTTGCGGAATGTGGTTTGACCATCACGCGAGCGAGTTTGACAGGGTTGGAACTGACATCGAGGTTGAAGGTGCGAGGTATCTTGCGCCGAGTTGTGCGCGGATTGTATATCAATATTATGAAGGCGAAACGCGGATTCCGCATATGGAAGAAATGATTAAAGCTGTGGACAAAGTGGATTCGGCGAATCTTACGATTGAAGAGATTACTAATCCCAAGGGTTGGATTCTGCTTGGCTTTATAATGGACCCGCGCACCGGTCTCGGTCGTCACAAGCAATTTCCGAAGGGCAATTGGGAGCTGATGGAAGAGTTGATGGAATGCTGCCGCGACTATACAATTGATGAAATTCTGTGGCTTCCCGATGTGGCGGAACGCGTGGAATATTATCATCAGCAGACATCCGATTTTACGAAAATGGTTTTGGAATATTCGCGCGTTGAGGGCAATATTATCATCACCGATTTAACCGGCGCGAAAACAATTTACACGGGCAACCGTTTTCTGTTGTACAGCCTGTTCCCCGAGCAGAACATTTCTATTTGGATAGTGGACGGCTTCGGCGGCGAGAATTGCGTAATCGCGGTCGGTCACAGCGTTGTTAACAGAACTTCCGCCATAGACGTAGGCGCGTTAATGGCAAAGTACGGCGGCGGCGGACACAAGCAGGTCGGAACATGCCAAGTTCCGCATGAAGACGCGGAGCATATTATTGAAGAAATAATTAATTATATAAATTCATAAATGGGGAATAAGCTTGGGCTTTCGAGTGGGACAAGGTTACGACGTACATCGGCTTGTCGAAGGGCGACGACTGATTATCGGCGGTGTTGAAATTCCGTTTGCAAAGGGACTTGCGGGGCATTCCGACGCGGATGTTCTTGTTCATGCAATAATCGACGCGCTAATCGGCGCGGGCGGTCTCGGCGATATCGGTCAGTTTTTTCCGGATACAAACGCGTTTTACAAAGATATAAGCAGCTTGCGTCTGCTTTGGGAAGCAGGGCAAACCTTGGCACGCTCGGGTTTTCAAATTGAAAACATTGATTCAACCGTGGTGGCACAGGCTCCGCGAATGCAGTTCCTGCGCAAAGAAATGCAGGGGAATATTTCCGTCTCACTCGGAATTCCCGAATACATGGTAAACGTAAAGTTCACGACAGAGGAGGGCTTGGGCTTTACAGGCAAGGGCGAAGGAATTTCCGCCCACGCGATTTGCTTAATTTCTGAACGCTGAAAAGGGTGTGGCATTTGAAAATTTACAACACTTTAAGTCGTAAGAAAGAAATGTTTTCACCGATTTCGCCCGGAAAAATAAAAATGTACACATGCGGGCAAACCGTTTATAACGATATTCATATGGGAAACGCAAGGTTTTACGTCGTGTTCGACGCGATACGGCGTTATTTGTGTTTTAAAGGATATGATGTAAATTTCGTGCAAAATTTTACGGATATCGACGACAAAATTATTACTAAGGCGAACGAGGAAAATTGTTCGGCGGAAGAAATCGCGACACGCTATATCGCACATACATTGGAAGATTTGGATGCACTTAACGTTCTTCGTGCGACGGTGAATCCTTGCGCGACTCGGGAAGTTCCCGAAATTATCGAATTCGTTTCGCAGTTAATCGAAAAAGGTTTTGCGTATGAAAACAACGGAACCGTTTATTACGATGTCGCGAAATTTAATGATTACGGAAAGCTTTCAAAGAAAAATCCCGATGAACTTGAAGCCGGCGCACGCGTGGAAATCGAAACCGAAAAACGCAATCCTGCGGATTTCGTTTTGTGGAAACCCGCAAAGCCGGGCGAACCGAAATGGCAAAGCCCGTGGAGCGAAGGACGGCCGGGCTGGCATATCGAATGCTCTGCAATGGTGAAAAAATATCTCGGCGACGAAATTGACATTCACGGCGGCGCGGAAGACCTAATCTTCCCGCATCACGAAAACGAAATCGCTCAAACCGAAGCCGTTACGGGAAAAAATTTCGCGCGAACGTGGATGCACTGCGGCATTCTCACTACAGACCATAAAAAAATGTCTAAATCACGCGGCAATTTTTTTACGTTTCGCGAAATGGCGGAGAAATTTCCGCCCGACGTAATTCGTTTTTATTTACTGAGCGGACACTACCGTATGCCGATGGAGTTTAACGACACCGTTCTCGCCGCCGCCGCGCAGGGCTTGCAACGAATTAAAACCTGTTACGCGAATTTAAAGCATGAAATAGAAAATTTCGGTGGCGGTACCGGACACAATGCGGAATGTTTCAAAAATGACTTCGAAGCCGCAATGGACGACGATTTCAATACCGCCGACGCGATTACGGTTATTTTTGAATTGGTGAAATTTATTAACACGAATCCGGCCGGCTCGGAAGAATTAAACACGCTTGTTTCGCTTTGCGAAATTTTAGGAATTGAAATTGAAGATAAGTCGGTTTCGGATGATTCGGAGATTGAAAATCTAATTTCCATGCGCAATGAAGCGCGGAAAAATAAAAACTTTGCGGAATCCGACCGCATTCGCAACGAACTCTCAAAAATGGGCATTATATTGGAAGATACTCCGGGGGGCGTGCGTTGGCGCAGAGCATAAATCACTTAAACGCCGCCGAACTCGCCTATCTGGGCGACGCCGTTTTCGAGCTTCTTGTGCGCGAAATGCTTTTGCGCGAGGGCGTTCCTTTCCGCGCGATAAATCGACGCGCAAAAGATTACGTTTCAGCACGCGCGCAATCGGAAATGTACCATAAAATTTTCCCCGCTCTCTCCGAAGAAGAACAATCCGCCCTGAAACGCGGACGAAATCTCCACACGCTTTCACGCGCGAAAAACGCCGGCGTTTCCGAATACCGCCACGCCACCGGACTGGAAACGCTGTTCGGCTATTTGCACCAAAAAGGCGATTTTGTACGAGTAAACGAAATATTTATATTATGTGTCGCGGGAAGATAACGATTATACCGGTAGAAAAAATATGAATGTTTTCAATAAACTTGATGAAGCCGCGCACATTTCGGTTTAAAATTCGCGGAATTTTTGACGTTTGACAACGAGACGTCAATGAAATAGTCGGAGTTTGGAGGACGGTTACAGCAAGCCCATAGCCATCATTACATAGATAAACAGCGTAAGTGTTACCGCGCTGAATAGTGTTGAGATTAGGACGATGTTCGCGGCGGTGTAACCGTCGCCGCCCATTTGGATGACCATTGCGTAGCCGATGATTGCGGATGGTGCGCCGCCGAGAATCATGAAAGCGGCGAGGTCGGTGCCTGTGAAGCCGAGCATGAAGGCGGAAACGGTGTAGACAATCGGCGTGATGATAATTTTTATAACGGAAGCGACGACGGCGTATTTGAATTTTTTATCGAAGCCGAGGAAGGTAATTCCGCCGCCTAAGCAGATTAGCGCGAACGGAGTTGTGACATGACCGAGGTCGGCAAGTGCGCGGGTTAAGATAATCGGCAGTTTGATTCCGCATATATTGAGCATTACGCCGACGATTGTTGAGACGAAAAGCGGGTTTTTGAAAACCGTAAGCA
>JAIRVD010000239.1 GCA_031254075.1 Clostridiales bacterium | reverse complement strand
AAAAGTTGAAGCGGGAATCGCAATCGAAACGCTTATGGGCGAGCTTTACGGCGCGTATAATTTTCAATCCGTACTTAATAATATCTGGTATTCAATTCAAGAGCTTACGAACCAACCCGAGGGAATCGCCACAAGGCAACTCTTCCTTTCGAATGTCAGCACGTTTTTAACAAAGGCGCAGGAGGTTTACACGGGCTTGGTTGAATATCAACAAAATTTGGACGACCAAATCCGAGAAATGGTAAACGGAGCAAACGGGATAAATGCAACCGTCGCCGAAATCGCACGCCTTACCGAAATTATCCGCACCGCGGAAGCGGGCGGCGACAAAGCAAACGACTACCGCGACCAACGCCATCTTCTGCTTGACCATCTTTCGTCAATGATTCCGACAGATGTGTATGAAGGCCCGACAGGCGAGCTGCACATTATGTCAATGGGGCATCATCTTTTATCGGGAAGCTATCAGTCCGTGATGGGATTGCGTTATATCTCAAATGAAATTGCATTCGTAGAGCCGGTTTTTACATCTTCAAAGCAAATTCTTTCGGCGGGAACTCCTTCTCACGAATTTACATCTTACATTGACTACGGAAAACCAATCAGCGCCGCAAGCAGAAATGATTCGGGAACACTTCTCGCGCTGATGCAAGCACGCGGAACAATCGCCGCAACACATTTAAGCGCGCACGCGGAAGAACCGGTATTAATAGACCAAGCGATTGCCGATGCGGCGGCACTTGCGGTGGGCGCGGCGTCCACAAATTTTCTTGCCGACTTGAGAGCGGCGGCACTTGCCGCACCGGGTAACGCAGCCCTTCAAACCGCACTTGCCCACGCGGAACGCGACCCGAATAATTTCCTCGCGCGTTATGCGGCGGCTACAGGCAACGCCGCGTTGCAAACCGAAATTATGAGAGAAATTGACAGAGATTACAGCGCGCAAATGCATAATCACCGCGCGGCAATGTGGTCAATAGAGAATGCCATGATTCCGCAAACGCAAATGAACATCGACCGCATTGTAAATAAAGTTGCGACAATGATTAACGATGCGCTTACAGGCAATCTTCGCGACAAAGACGGCGAATACCTGTTCTACCAAGTAGACGCAAACGGAGACCCCGTCGTCGTACCCGGCGTCATCGACCCGATTACGGGCAATCCGCAGCGCATTCCCATCAGACCCGTAGATAACGGCGGTGACTTAGGCATCCCGCTGTTTATTCGCAACTCTGACGCAGCCGCCGGACCGCCGTACACATGGCCGATAACCGACGACGAGAATCCGAATATTTACGCAACTATTTTTTCAATTAATAATATTAAAATAAATCCTGCGTTTCTTCAAGCGGGCGGGCATAATCTGCTCGCGCTTTCACTCGGCGGCGCGCCCGGCGACACCGACCTTCTTGTAGAACTTCAAAAAGTTTGGATGTCCGGCACGGGGCATTACGCCGTCGAAATCGGCGACAGAGAATTTAATATACAAGACGCCTACATTCGCATGACGGGAATCGTCGCCACCGAAATCGCCGAAGCCAACAGCAAAGTTTCATCCTCGATGATTCTCACCGACCAAGCAGACAACATGCGCAACGCAATTAAAGGCGTTTCAATGGACGAAGAAATGAACGCGATGCTCCGCTTCCAATTCGCATTCCAAGCGGCATCGCGCGTATTTAACATGATTGACTCCATGATTGACCGCATCGTTAACGGAACGGGACGCGTCGGTCTCTAAAAATAGGAGGTTTTGCTCATGCGCTCTGCATTTTTCGGTTTTCATGTCGCCACGACGGGCTTGCAAACAGCTCGCGCGGCTTTGAATGTAACTTCACATAATATTGCAAATGCGGAAATTCCCGGATATTCGCGTCAGGTTGCGCAAATGTCTGCGGCGCGTCCGTTGTATTTGGGCGACAGCAAGGGTATGTACGGAACGGGTTCGCAGGTGAACTCGATAATTCAGATTCGCGACAAGTTTCTTGACAGAAAATATTGGACGCAGACTGCGGTTCACGGGCAATACACTTCCGTTAATACTTATTTAAATTTCGTCGAAACGGTTTTCAACCAAATTCCTAACGTCGGCGTTATGCGCACGTTCAGCAATTTTTATTCTACGCTTCAAGACCTTACAACGCGCGCGCACGAATCTACCTTCCGCACGAATGTTACGACTACCGGATATTCTCTCGCGGAGCAAGTCCGTCAGAACGCGTTGTCGCTGCAAAGCCAACAGCAAGACCTTAATCGCGAATTCGCGGATGTAGTTGTCACAATCAACAGCCTCGGCTCGCAAATTGCCGCGCTGAACGAGCAAATTCATTTGTTTGAACGCGACGGTTCTCACGCAAACGACTTGCGCGACCAACGCGCACTTTTGATTGACCGGCTTTCGAGCCTTGTAAACGTGCAAGTTGAAGAACGCGATTACAGCCGCCCCGGCATGGCAAACGACAAGCGGCTTTCCATAATGATAAACGGTTACGATTTTATCGACCACACACGTTTCAGCCGCCTCGAACTCGTAGCACGCGACGACCCGCATAACTATCTTTCCGGCACACGCCGCAATGAAATGGATATCGCGGGTCTTTATGATATCTTTTTTTCGGGAACGGGCGTAAAATTTGATATTTACAGCCCGACTTTAACAGGAAAACTCAAAGGAATCATTGACGTGCGCGACGGCAACGGCGGACAAATTACCGCCGATGCGACATTAACCGGGCAGTTATTGATTGCAGAACAACTTGCCGCGTTACAAAGAACAGCAGATTATCTTAACGGACTTACCGGGCAATTAGCTACTTTGCAAACAAACCTGCCCACGTGGGTAACAGCCCGAACTACGACTTTGGCCGCGCTCGGAGGTTCTTCGGATACCGCGGGGGCGCAGGCATATATCAACGGTCTTACCACGGCACGTACAACCTGGAGCAATTTTAACGCGACCATTCCGGCGCTTCGCTCTCAAATTATTACGGCAGTCGGTTTTCCGAGTTTGCGTTCCGCAGTCGAAACTGCGGTTACAACTGCGCTTGGCGGGACCGGCAGCGACGCCGCGACAAATACGATTTTGAATAATATTCAAACACTTTTGAATGACATAACCGCCGGAACAATTACACCCGCAACATTCGCAACGAATTTAAACACGGAGCTTACGGCATTGTCCGCGCGTTTAACAACTGTCGGCGTGCCCGCCGCAAACGCTGTTTTTACAAGAATTGCAAGCGTTCAAACGAATCTTACGGCATCCCCGCCGCTCACCCAAGCGTTGGAAGACAGATTAAACGACATGGCAAATGTTTTCACGACACTGGGTATTGCGGGAGTTACCAATATTACAACGCTGGATGCCGCAATAACCGCCGCAAACACAAATATGGCAAATTTAACCAATGCGTTAAATCAAATAAATCAAATTTTAACCTTAGCCGAGCGCATTGAAGTTCAGCTTGAATGGGCGATTGGCATAGCGCAGGAAACAGAGCATTTGGCGAATGAACGCGCAAACCGCATTGAAGCGGGTCTTGAAGCGGGTGACGCGACATTTTACCGCACATATATTACCGCGCTTCAAACCGAAATTGCGAACATGCAAGCCGTTGCCGCAGGACTTACAACGCCAACCACACCGCTTACCGTTTATTCGCCGCTGGCCGACCTTGAAGCCTTCAGAGCCGGCGAGTTAACCGACGCAATCGGCGGGTTCGGAACGGATTTCGCAGACAGCATTGCGAATATCCAAACGGCTGCGGGGGCATTACCCGTCGGGCAATCCGTAACTCACGGAACAACAACAACGTTCAAGGGCATCCCGTTTTATATGAATCAGCTTAACCACTTGGTGCGCACATTTGCGCGCGCAATGAATGAGGGAAAGAATTTGGACGGCGACCCGATTGCCGGAACTGTCGGGCATATTTACGGCTATAACGCGAACGGCGAAAACACTAACGCGATGTTCTTTACATTCAAGGACTCGGTTACGGGCGCACCCGGAGTCGTTGTTGACCCGAATGACCCGTTCAACAGTCTGCGCATGTGGATTCTTGCGGATGCGGCGGGTAATCCGCAACGCGACGCAAACGGAAATCTTGTTACGGTTTCCGACCCGAATCCTCCTGCGAATGTTGCGAGGGATTCGACGGGCAATCCCATGTATACATTGGATTACAGTCAGTTCAACGCGCTTAACTTTATCGTTAACCCCGACATTATTTCCGACCCGAGGCTGCTTGCGGCTTCGGGCAACGCTAATATCGGGCAGGCAAACAACGATGTAATTCACGGATTCCTTTCGATTTTTATAGATAACAGCTTGTTCCGCGAAGGAAGCTTGATGGATTTCATTATAGCGACAAGCAATCACCTTGCGGTGGATAATAATCAGGCGCTTATGTTCCGAGAAAGTTATGAAGAAGTCACGATGCAGACACATAACCAACGCCTTTCCGTTTCGAGCGTCGATACGGAAGAAGAAATGCTTAATCTTGTTCGTTTTCAGAATTTATTTATCGCATCTTCGAAATTGTTAAATGTAATTGATACGATTTACGACACATTAATAAATAAACTCGGAAACTTCTAGGGGGAAATATCATGCGAGTAACGAACTCAATGACTTACGGCGGCGCGATGAATAATATTTGGAAAAACGCGCGCTACTTAAATAAACTTGTTACGCAAATCGAAACGGGAAAACAAATCCAGCGTCCGTCGGACGACCCGTTGATTTCGGCGCGTTCGCTGCGCATTCGCACGATTTTATCGGAGTCGGAACAGTTTACGCGAAATGTTCAGCAGGCAATGGCGTGGATGGAAGTTTCCGAAGCGGCGTTTAACAGCATTTTGACGGGCACGGCAACACAGCCGAGCATTATGCAGGAATTAAACACATTATTAATTCAAGCCGCGCAAACAGGCACGAATACCTTGGATGACCAGCGCGCGATTCTTACGGAAATCGAAGAGCTTTACAAACAAATGTACGGCGTTGACATGAACCAAACATATTTGAACAGATATGTATTTTCGGGCTTCCACATAGACCAACCGCCTGTTTTAAAAACAGATATGACCGGTCGCAGTTTTGTAATTACACAAACCTTCGGCATGGAGAATATCGAAAAGACGCTGGCGTTTCACAGAGCTTCGCCGACGAGTATGCCCGAGGATATTAAAATAAATTTAGTAAAACTTCCATATGATGAGGTTTCTTTCACTTCGGCAACCCCCGCAGGCGCGCCTGCTTTGGGTATTACTTTGGCGGACGGCACGGCTGTTACGATTGTCACAATAACTTCCGACGATGCTGTCGCGTATCGTCCCGCTGATTTCGACGCAATGGGAAATCCCGTCATCCATCATATTCAAGACACGGGCGAGCTTATTATGACCGACGCCGTTCGCGAGCTTATGCAAAATGCGGGCGGATTAAATGTAACTTATGAAAAAAGCAATGTCATGACGGGCGAATTAAATCCGATTGTTTATTTCCAATCAACTGAAATTACAGGCGGCGTTGCAGTAAATTACAATACGGACGGGCAAAATATACAAGCGGAAATTTCGCCCGGCGCGTATGTTACGATTAATTCTCATGCGAGAGATGTTCTTTCGGCGGCGCTTTTCGCGGATTTAAAACATCTTTTTGAGTTTGCGGATTCGCTCATTACTTCCGACCCGCGCGTAATCGAAGAATATTTTCGCAGTCCTCCGCACAGCTTAACAGATGACGACTTAAATGATTCGGTGCAAAAATTTTTATCAGACGAACAAGCAATGTTTTCCTCCGCGATTCACGACAGAATCAATAACATGCTTAAATATATCATGGACCACGCAGGTCAAGCTCAACGCGAACATACTTCTCTCGGAGCGAATATGGCGCGGCTCGAAATGATAGGCATTCGCTTGGAGGAAGAAGAAGTTGCGTATACCGAGCTTCTTTCCGATAACGAAGACACCGACCTTTCGGGAACAATTTTCCGCAAAAACGGCGCGGAATCCGCCTATGGTTTCGCGTTACAGGCAATAGCAAGAACGGTTCAGCTTTCGCTGGCAGATTTTATTAACAGGTAATATTTTTCAAAAAAATTTAATATGCAGAGAACCGCTCTGCTTGATAGGGGTAATATTATGCGTTTAACAAATGTAATGATTACAAATACTACTCTTATGCATATTAACCGCAATATGCGGAGCCTTGATTCAATTATTCGGCAAATCGAAACGGGAAAGAAAATTCAACGACCGTCGGATAATCCGATTATTGCGGCGCGTGCGTTGATTTTCCGTACATCCGTGAACGAAAACGCGCAGTATCAACGCAATGTCGAACAGGGCATGTCGTGGATGCAGGTTACGGAATCGACTGTCAATAATATAAACGATCAGTTGCTTAAAGAATTGCGCACGCTTGCGGTGCAGGGCGCAAGCGGTCACAACACTTTTGAAAATAT
>JAIRVD010000180.1 GCA_031254075.1 Clostridiales bacterium | reverse complement strand
AAAAAATTTATAATAATTATCACGCGTTGATTGTAATTAATGCAAAGGAACATTGCCGTAAGAGGAATCCGGTTTGCGAGAGTTGTCCGTTGCAAAAAATGTGCGAAAAAAATATATTTCCCGCCATACTTGCGAATTAAGGCGAATGTGGTAATATATAAACAAAATGATTTTTTTTGGTACCGGGAGGTCTTCCATATGATTGATTTTAAGGAAGAAATTAGCAAGTATAAGCCGATTCGTACTGTGGATGATGTCAGTGATGCAATAAAAGACGAAGTGTTGGATATAATGGATTTGCTGCAATATATTTCCGGCAAAGCAGTGGGAGGGGTAGACGTTGAAATGCCCTAACTGCCAAAAGAGTTACAAAAACGGAACAAAGTGTCCCAATTGTAATGTGGACACGGTTCTTTATATCGGAACGGTTCGGATATCGGATAAGCTGCACAACAGAGGGCTTGAACGGCTGAAGAACGGCGACTTTTATCACGGAATAGAAGCTCTTGCCAAAAGCGTTTCGATAAATAAAAACAATATAGCCTCACGAAATTTGCTGGGGCTTGCTTTATTTGAGGTCGGGCATATCGGCGAGGCATTGAAGCATTGGGTGATTAGCCAGTCTATGCTGAAAGACGATAATGACGCGTCAAGATATATCGAAACCATTCACAAAAATGCGCGGTTGCTTGAGCGCATGAACGACGCCGTTGAAATGTATAATAAGGCTCTTGAACATATTAAACAAAAAAGCGATGATTTGGCGATTATTCAATTGAAGAAAGCGGTTGACGTTAATCCGCGTTTTGTTGACGCACTTAATTTGCTTACGCTGTGCTATTTAATTCAAAACGAACGAGACCACGCAATTTCCACTGCGGAGCGTGTTATTGCAATCGACGTGTTTAATCCGGTTGCGTTGAATTATTATGCGATTTTGAATCCGGGAAAACCGAAACCGCCGAAAAATCCAAAGCCGAAGGTTTCGCAGAACACCGCAAAAAATCCGTACAAAAAAATCGGGTTGGAAGAAAAAAAGCCGCGTAATTTCCATTTCGCAGAGCTTCTTACATTTTTAATCGGCGTTGGCTGTACGGTTGCGGCTTGCTATTTTCTTTTGATGCCGGGCTTTGAAAGTATGCAAGAAGCGGAGCGGTCGGAATCACAACGCATCATTGCCGAGGCGCGGGAAGAGTTCGAGATGCTGGCAGTCGAATTCGAAAGCGAAAAAGAAGCGCAAAACCAAAACATAGCCGAACTGAACGAGTCAATGCAGGAGCTTTCCGGCGAATTGAGAGTTCAGCAACGTATAAACGATATAAATCAATTCTATTTTTCGTTCACAAATAACCGTTTCACTGATAATGACGAACTCAAACATGCCGTAGAAATTTTTGATGAGTTCATAAGAGATGATGTTCCGCATGATATTCTCGAACGAATGGACAGTGTTCTTGCGGATGCTTTCACGCGACTCGGCACATACTATTATGACGCCGGACTCGCGGACTTCGGCAGAGGCGATACGCATATGGCAACTCAAAATCTCGAAGACGCCCGTCATTTCCTCAACGATGAATCACCGCAGTGGATTAGAATGCTTTTCATGCTCGGAAAGCTCTACTTTGATGATGAAAAATTCGATAAAGCCGAAGAATATCTCACCGAATTCGTAGCACTCGCCGGCGCAAACTACTCCAACATGCCAAGGGTAACAGGCGCAGAACGCACCGCAATTAACAATATGCTGCGCGCCTTCGAAGCCCGCAATTAAAAAAGCAGATTAGATGGAAAACAGTCTCGTCGAAACCGTGAACGCTTCAACGCAGTTTTCGCAGGGACGGCGGGCTTCAGCCCGCACCGGAAACCGATTTGGAATTAATCTGCTGTTTTCAGACCTTCCGCAGTTTTCGGCGTATTTATTTTTAGCAGTTTCATTTGAAACGCTTTAAAGGAGGGTTCACAATGTCAAATAAGTCAATTCTCGACATAGACCAAAATATCGTTGCCGCACTTAGTTATTTATTCGGCCCGTTTTCGGGAATTATCGTTCTCATTGCCGAAAAGCATAATAAATTCGTTCGCTTCCATGCCTTGCAGTCCACCATGTGGTTTCTTATGCTTATGATTGCCGGCTGGATTGTAGGAATTCTCGACCACGTTCTTTCGGGAATATGGATTGTTGGCTGGATTTTATCAGCAACGTTCGGATTCATAGGCTTCCTGCTCGGTGTCATATCACTCGTAAGTCTGGTTTACCTGATTTACAAAGCCTTCACAGGCGATACCTTCAAAACTCCGATTATCGGCGATGTTGTTTGGGCACAGATTAATAAGTAAAAAAAGAACTAATACAACGGAGCTGTCCATCGGACGGCTTCTTTTTTTTTCAAAAAAAGTCTTGCTCATGACGTTACGTAATGAAATACAATGAAAACGGTGAATGAAAATGGAAAAACACAGAGCGATTCCACAGGGGTTTATGACTGTGGGTGAGGTTGCGAAAAAGATGAATACTACTGTGCGGACGTTGCAGTATTACGACAGGGAGGGGTTGCTTGTACCGTCGGCGGAAAGCGAGGGCGGGCGAAGGCTTTACGGTGCGAAGGATATTATTCGGCTACATCAGATACAAACGATGAAGTATTTGGGATTTTCGCTGAATGACATTGCGAATCGTCTGCCTACGATTGACACGCCCGAGGAGTTTTCGGAGATGCTGACGGAACATGCATCGGTCGTGCGCGAGAAGATTTCGTCGTTGACGGAATCGCTTGAGGCAATTGAGGCGTTAAGGGAAGAAGTTCGGCAGATACGGGAGGTGGATTTTAAAAAGTACGCGGACATTGTATTATGTTTGCAAAGGAAGAACGAGTATTATTGGATGATTAAGAATTTTGACAATAAAACGCTTGATACATTGACGCAAAAATACGACGACGACGAAAGCAAGAAAAAGCTTCAAGCATCGGTTTCGCATGTTGTTGACACGGCGATTAGATATCAAGCGGACGGAATTAAGCCCGAAAGCGCGGAAGGACAGGAGTTGGCGGAAAAATATTGGAATTTCCTGATGGAGGTTACGGACGGCGACATGGAGATGTTTTCGAAGCTTTCAAAGGCAGCGGAAAACTCAAACGACAGCAGTTGGAAAAAGAAACATGAAACAGCCGACGGTTTTTTAGGGTCGGTGTTGGACATTTATTTTAAAAAGCTGGGAATAAAAATTTCAGAGCAAAAACCGCTCTGCTCAGGAGGCGAGTAAATGATTCAAATGAACAATGTTGTAAAGAAATTCGGGGCGCAAACGGTATTATCGAATGTTTCGTTCGAAGCGAAAAAGGGTGAGATTTTCGGATTAATGGGGCCGTCAGGCGCGGGAAAGACGAC
>JAIRVD010000175.1 GCA_031254075.1 Clostridiales bacterium | reverse complement strand
TCCGATATTTTTGAAGATAAGCCTGATTCGCGTTCTTTTAACGCCATTGAGCGTTCGTATTCTTCAAGCTCGCGCCCCGTAAGCCGTTTTCCCGATTCGTCCACAGGTGTACTGTGAAGCCGTTTGGGCATTGCGTTTGCGTTAAGAATATCCACGAAGCGCGACAATCCTTCCGATACAGACGCACTGTCCATTTCGACTTCGTACTTTATGTTTGGTTGCGAACCGTCTTTTCCGCTACAGGCTTGCGTGAATATTGAAAGCCCGTTTGACGTTTCTTTCATTCCGCGAATTTCCGCACCGAAGCTTACTTTTGTTTTTGAAACCTTCAGCGCGCTTAACGGATAAATGGACAAGAGCGGAATCTCCAGCCCGATGCTGTCAGCAACGGTGTTATCCATTGCGTCGCTGCCGAGCTGCTCGTACATCATTTGAATCGTTCGAAGCCGCACAACGGGTTTGCCGGAAGCGTCCGTGCTTAAATCGCCCGTCGATGAAAGAAAATCCACAATGTTTGAGCTTAACCGTATATTCGCTTCGGCAATCGCACCGAGCGGCGCGTATACCAAATCACGCAGTTCAACCGTGCTGCTCAAAAAATCACTCCTTTCCTACTGTCGGTTTTCACCCGTCATCAGCAGCGGAAGCCCCAGGCTTTCCAGTATTTCATTTGCAAGATACACGGGATTTTTTTTTATTTCGTTGCGAAGTATCCACATTACTACCGCGTCGTTCGGCAGCGAATTCGATAGTACATAGCCGGCTTTTTTCAGCAGTGTCTGGATAGTTTCAAAACTTGCGCCCATTGAAATTGCCAATGATAAAACGGGTTCTTTCTTTAAAAACCTCCCCTCTTTTATGTATCTGAACATTCGCTCGCTTACCAACGACATTTCGCAGAGCCGGCGTTTGCTTTCGGGATATTCGCACAGCAAGTCGCCGAACATTTTTTTAAAGCTTTCGTCCGCGCACAGCGATAAACCCGCTTTGTTTGCAAGCGATTCTGTTTCGTTTGCACATAACCCGAAATGCTTGCCCGCCGTTTTTATTACTTCGTATTTCATCCTTGTTCCCGAAAAATTTTCTCGCCAGTGATATATGCGATGACGATTTGTTCCGAGCAAAACATAGATTTCACCCATCGTTTGAGAATTTTTTTTTATGTGCCTTCGCATAACCAATCAGCGCGGAAACAAAATCCTCCTCAAGTCTGATGCCTCGTTCGTCAAGCCAGATATTTATCGCTTTGTAATTCATGGTCATCAAACCTTTCGTTTGTGACGGTCTTTTTTGTGCTTCGGAATATAACATGATGCTTTATGTCGAAAGCGGAAATAATTTGCAACATTTTCTACTTTTAGAATATGAAGTTTATCGAAAGGGGAAAATAAAAACGGTGATGAAAATGTGGGCAGAAATTATGGATAAACCGAATGTGGGCTTAAAACCGTACGAGCACAAGGAAACAGATGTTTTGATTGTCGGCGGCGGAATCGCCGGGTTGCTGATTGCGTACCGCTTGAAGGAAGCGGGCGTAAAGTGCGCAGTAGTTGAAGCGAAAAAAATATGCGGCGGTGTTACGAGAAACACCACCGCAAAAATTACGGCACAGCACGGGTTGATTTATTCGAAAATTTTAAAGCGGTACGGAATTGAAAAAGCGCGGCAATATTTTGAAGCGAATTCGCACGCCGTTGATGAGTTCCGTTCGCTGGCGGAAAAATTTCCCTGCGATTTTGAAACAAAAAACGCTTTTGTTTATTCTACCGACAACAGAGCCGTGCTTGAACGCGAGGCGGAGGCTTATTTAAAAATAGGAATTCCTTCCGCCGCTTTTAAATCAGAAGACGATTTGCCATTGCCGATTTCAACTCAAGGCGCGATTGTTATGGAAAATCAAGCGCAGTATAATCCGTTGAAATTTTTATACGCGCTTGCAAATGAATTGGAGATTTATGAAAACACTTTTATAAATAAAATCGACGAAACGCAAATTCGCGCAAAGCACATCGTGCTGGCGACACATTATCCGATGATAAATATTCGCGGGCTGTATTTTATAAAATTATATCAGCACCGAAGTTATGTAATCGCGCTTGAAAATGCGGCGCAAATTCACGGAATGTTTCTGGATGAAAAAAAAGAAGGCATGTCATTCAGGAATTATAAAAACTTGCTTTTCGTAGGCGGAGGCGACCACAAGACCGGAAAAACCGGCGGCGGATACGCGGAGCTGAGAAATTTCGCGAAAACAGCATATCCCGTCGCAACTGAAAAATCCCGCTGGGTGACACAGGATTGCATGTCGCTTGACGGAATTCCGTATATCGGAAAAATCAGCGCGAAAAAACGCAATGTATTTGTGGCAACCGGCTTCAATAAATGGGGAATGACGGGCTCGATGGTTGCCGCGCGGGTGATTCGCGATATTATCGTCGGCGGAAAAAGCGAATATGAATCGCTGTATTCGCCGCAGCGTTCGATATTTACAAAGCAGCTTCCCGTAAATATCGCATCTGCGGCGGCGGGGCTTTTAAGCATCGGCGCACCGCGTTGTTCGCATATGGGCTGTAAACTCAAATGGAATAAAATCGAAAAAACTTGGGATTGCTCATGCCACGGTTCGCGTTTCAACGCGCATGGGCATGTAATCGACAATCCCGCGAAAAAAGGAATTCGCGTATGAAAAAATTTTTCAAAGGTTGGTACTTCAAACAACAGTCAAACGGAAAAACGCTTGCCGTAATTCCGGGGAGAACAGCAGACGGCGCGTTTATTCAAATTATAACGGATTCGACATCGTACAATATTCCGTTTTCTTTGAACGAATACAAAGAAAACAAAGTTATACAAATTGGCGAGAGTTCATTTTCAAACACGGGAATAAAACTTCGTATTGAAAAGGATGATATTTCTCTTCGCGGCGATTTGGAATATTGCGATTTAACACCGATAAACGGCGATATCATGGGTCCGTTCCGATTCTTCCCGATGGAATGCCGCCACGGAATCGTCAGCATGAAACACGACGTTCGCGGTGAAATTATTTTTAACGGCGAAAAAATTGATTTCGGAAACGGCATCGGCTACATCGAAACCGACAGCGGTTTTTCCTTTCCCGAAGGATACACATGGATTCACAGCAATGAATTTAAACAGAATGCGTCAATCGTCGCCGCCGTCGCGAGAATTCCGTTCTACGGGCTTCGCTTCTGGGGTGTAATTTGCGTCGTTTGGCTCGACGGAAAAGAATACAGACTCGCAACCTACAGAGGCGCGAAAATAATTCGCCGCACGCAAGACGAATTAATTATCAAACAAGGAAATTTTCGATTGCAGATAACAGTAAACCCGCGCAATGCGCAAGCCCTTGCCGCACCAAACGCAGGCACAATGAACCGCATTATAAAAGAATCCGCATCCTGCCCCGCGCAATTCTTATTCACCGAAAAAAATAAAATTATTTTTTTCGGCGAAAGCTTGAATGCGAGTTACGAATGGCAACCCCCGAAAACCCGCTGAAACGAATTTCAAACATCGCGAACGCTTCAACGCGCGTTTGAAATTCGGACGAAGCGATGGTTTTCGGGGGTTGCCCTTATCCCCTGTTTGCCTCATCTTCCGTCAAATGTCGCCATTTTCCTATTTGAAGGTCGCCAAGTTTTATTTTACCGACGGAAACACGTTTCAACGAAATCACCGGATGCCCGATTGCATCGCACATTTTACGAACTTGACGGTTGCGTCCTTCGTGGATGACAATGCACGCTTCGGTGGTGTATTTTTCGCGCTTACATATTATTTCACATGGGGCGGTAAGCTTGCCGTCAATTTTTATTCCCGTGCGGAAGGTTTCGAGTTTATCGGGTGAAGGTTCGCCGCGCAGTTGCGCGATGTAGGTTTTTTCAATTTCGAATTTCGGATGCGTCAGGTTGTTTGCCCAATCGCCGTCATTCGTCAGAAGCAACAATCCGCTTGTGTCGAAATCTAATCGCCCGACGGGAAAAAGCCGCGCATTGTCGGGAACGAAATCCATTACGGTTGGTCTGCCGTGCGGGTCGCTTACGGTTGTGAGAACGCCTTCGGGTTTGTGCAGTGCAATGTATAATTTTTTTTCGGCGGAAAGCGAAACGCCGTCAACGGAAATTTTATCGCGCAAGGTCGCCTTCGCGCCGAGTTCCGTTACAATAATGCCGTTGACCGCCACGCGCCCCGCGAGAATTATTTTTTCCGCCTTTCGGCGCGAAGCGATTCCCGCTTGTGCAAGTATTTTTTGCAAACGAATTTCTTCCAATGTACTCACGCTTTCCGAATAACAACAATCGAGTGCCTTAACCCGTCTTCGATTTCTGTTATTACGATTTTTTCAACCGAACCGCCGAATTTTTTCAACGAAGTTTTTGCTTTTTCAATTTCGCCTTCGACATCGTAACCTTTCATTGCGAGAAACAACCCGCCTTTTTTCACCAACGGAAGCGCGTATTTTGCGAGTTTATCCAAGCTTGCGACGGCGCGGGCGGTGCAGATGTCGTAAGAAAGTTTCCATTCCTCCGCGCGCGCGTGGATGCATTCTACATCGGAAAAGCCAAGCATGTCCGATGTTTCGCGCAAAAAAATAATCCGCTTGCGCAGCGAATCGAGCAGGGTTAGTTTTATACCGTCGCGCATAATGCGAAGCACAAGCCCCGGAAAGCCCGCGCCCGTGCCGATGTCGATGACGCTTGTTCCTTCGCGCAAATACGAAAGCAATGTCAGCGAGTCGATTATATGTTTCACCGCAAAATCCTTTGGGTCGGTGATTGCGGTCAAGTTCATGTGTTGATTGACTTCCAGTACGCGCTCCTGATACGCCGCAAGCGCGGCAAACTGCGCGTCGGTTATCGCAACGCCGTTCGCGCTCGCCCACGCCGCGACTATATCCTTGCGCATTCTTCCTGCTCCACGCCGTAAATTTTCCACGCGCCATTGTCTTTAATCATCTTCAAATGCAACAGGCGTTTCAAATTAATCGCCTTATTTTCTACATAAATCGAACGCGTAAGGCAATTTTTGGGATTCTCTAAGTACATCGCCTTGCACTCAAATATTTTCGCGCCCGCAGTCAGAATTTCGCGCAGTTCGTTCAAATCTAACCCCGGCGAATACATCTTACTTACAAACGCCCAAGCGTCGTCGGGGTTTTCCATTACCGCGTCAAGAAAGCGCGCGATTGTATATTGCTCGGGTTTCGCGCATAAAGAAGAGTGTTTTTTAATTTTCATCTCGGGAAAAATCAAGGCTTTTCCTCCTAAAATAAGTATGTACACGAGGAAAGCGCCTTCCTCATAATATATGCACGAATGTTTTAATGTGTCAGTGTTTTTACATAAACCATCAACACGCTCAAATCCGCAGGCGAAACGCCTGTGATTCGTGAAGCTTGTCCGAAATTTACGGGGCGCAGTGCGGAAAGTTTTTGACGTGCTTCGATGCGCAAACCGCTTATTTTTTCATAGTCGATTTCGGGCGGAAGAAGCTTGCCTTCTATTTTTCGAAACGCCTCGGCTTGCGCCAGTTGAATTGAAATGTAGCCTTCGTATTTTATTTGAATATTAATCTGTTCGCAAACGGCTTCATCGTAATTTTGCGGAATGAAATTTTTGAAATCAATATATGAAAGCTCGGGGCGTTTTATTAAATCGGAAAGCTTTACGCCCGATTTTATCGGCGTGGAATTTTTTTCCGTTAAAATCGAATCCGCATCTTCGGGCGAAACGGAAATTTTTCTTAAAGCCGCAATGCCTTTTTCGATTGCGTCGGATTTTTTCAAAAAAGCGGCGTAGCGTTTTTCGGGAATCAATCCCGCCGCATAGCCCTTTGGCGTAAGGCGAAGGTCGGCGTTATCCTGGCGCAACAGCAGGCGATATTCCGCGCGTGAGGTCATCATTCGGTATGGCTCGCGCGTTCCCTTTGTGACAAGGTCGTCGATTAAAACGCCGATGTAACCGTCCGCGCGACCGATTTCGATTTCCGCGCCCGCCGCCGCAAGCCCCGCGATTAAGCCCTGCGCCGCCGCTTCTTCATAGCCCGACGAACCGCAAATTTGACCCGCGAAAAACAGTCCAGCGATGTGCTTGGCTTCCAAGCCAAGCGTCAACTGCGTCGCGTCGATGCAGTCGTATTCGATTGCATAAGCGACGCGCATAATCTCACAGTTTTCCAAGCCCGGCACCGAGCGGTAAACCTCAATTTGCACATCTTCCGGCAACGCGCTGCTCATGCCCTGAACATACATTTCCTGAGTGCCGAGCCCCTCCGGCTCTATGAAAACGGGGTGACGTTCTTTGTCCGCGAATCGCATGATTTTATCTTCAATCGAAGGGCAATAACGCGTGCCGGTCGCGGTAATCAACCCGCTGTACATCGCCGAACGATGAATAGACGCGCGGATTAACTCATGTGTTTCATGCGTTGTGTATGTTAAATGACACGCAATCTGTTCACGCGCGATTTCCCCGGCTGAATTTTCAAATGAAAACGGAACGATTTTTTCATCGCCCGGCTGAACAGCCATCTTTGAAAAATCAATACTGCGCCTGTGAATTCTCGCGGGCGTGCCTGTCTTAAATCTTTGCAGCGGAAACCCGAGTTTTTGTAAATTCTCGCTTAATCCCCTCGCGTTTTTCATCCCGTTCGGACCGGTATGCGTAATCGTTTCGCCGTATAAACAACGCGCATTCAAATAAGTACCCGTGCAAACAATCACCGCATCGCACGGAATTGCACCGCCCGATTCTGTTCTCACGCCGACAACACGTGTACCCCCCTCGTCTTCCGTCAAGATTTCTGTTATTTCGCCCTCGCGAAGCGAAATATTCGGCTCGCTCTCCAACACTTGCTTCATATATTCCATATAGCGTTTTTTATCCGCCTGCGCGCGCAACGAATAAACCGCCGGTCCCTTCGCGGTGTTCAACATCCTGCTCTGAATAAATGTCGCGTCAATTGCTTTTCCCATTTGCCCGCCAAGCGCGTCAATCTCGCGCACGAGATGCCCCTTGGCACTGCCGCCGACGCATGGATTGCACGGCATGAGCGCAATCGAATCCAACGAAAGCGCAAACAACGTAACACGCGCACCAAGTCGCGCCGTAGCCAAAGCCGCTTCGCAACCCGCATGTCCGCCGCCGATAACGATAATCTTTTTCATTTCCCTACGCAGAACTCGGAAAAAATTCTGTCAACAATATCATCACCGATTTCCAAACCAAGTATTTCGCCAAGCGCAATATACGCCGCACGCAGCGATACCGAAACCAAGTCCTCGGGGACGCCTTGTGTAAGCTCGCCCATCGCTTTTTCGACATGAAGAATCGCGGCGTCAAGCAAAACCCTGTGACGCTCGCGCGTAATAATGTCGTACTCGGCGGCGTCGTTTCCGACGCTTCCCGATAAAAATAATTCTTTGATTCGAGCAAAAAGCGCGTCCAAGCCCTCACCCGTTTTTGCGGAAATATTTATATGCTCTCCCCGAACATCGTCATTCCGCGCGCACGGAAGCCCCTCCGATTTCAAATCGTATTTATTCATTAAAACGATTAAATTTGGTGAACTGCGGTGCCGGATTTGATTCCGTGCCGCAATGACGGAAAAAATCTCCTCATCTTCCGCCGTAATCCCGCAGGTTGCGTCGGCTACGAATAAAATTAATTCCGCGTTTTCTGCAGCTTCGTATGTTTTTTCTATGCCGATTTTTTCAACTGCTTCGTCCGTTTCGCGCAAGCCCGCCGTATCCGTTATCACAAGCGGAATGTCGCAAACGCGCACTTCCTCCGTTAAAACATCACGTGTTGTGCCGGCTGTTTCGTGAACGATTGCGCGGTTTTCGTGCATAATTGTGTTCAGCAATGTGGATTTTCCGACGTTTGGGCGACCGATAATCGCAGTGCGAATGCCCTCGCGTATGATTCGTCCGGTATTTACGGTTTCGCAGAGTTTTCGCAAATCGGAAATCAACGCGCCGCCTTCGCCGAGAATTTCGTTTGCGTTCCGCGCTTCTTCCTCGTGTTCGGGATAGTCGATGCTTAATTCGATATGCGCAAGCCACGAAAGAATTCTATCGCGCGCGGTTTCGATTCTGCGCGAAAGCCCGCCGCCAAGCATACGCAATGCCGCTCGTGACGCCGCGTTTGATTTCGCGCTTATTAAATCCATCACTGCTTCCGCCTGCGATAAATTTATTCGACCGTTCAAAAAAGCGCGTTTTGTGAACTCTCCGGGTTCTGCCAAGCGCGCCCCGTTTTCGATTACGGCAGAAAGCACCTGCGACAGCACGAACATTCCGCCGTGGCAAAATATTTCGACACAGTCCTCACGCGTAAACGAACGCGGCGATTTGAAATAACAAATCATAACCTCGTCGATGTCTAAAATATTTCCGTAATACATTTTATGCGATTCAAAAGTTTTCGGCAGAGGAAAAAAAAATTTTTTAACGATTCCCGCCGCACCCGCGCCGGAAATCCGAATAACGCCAATAGCCCCCTGCCCGTGGGCGGAGGCTATTGCGGCGATTGTATCGGTTTTAATCAGTTCACTTTGGGGCGACGACAACATAGCGGAAAGGTTCGTTTCCTTCGCTGAATGTACGTACCTGTTTGTCGTATTGCAAAACGGTGTGGATGACGTGGCGTTCGAAGCGCGTCATCGGTTCGAGATTAACGTTTTGGCGTTTGTCTTTTACTTTGCGAGCGATTGTGCGCGCCAAACCCTCGAGCGTGTCGCGGCGGCGGCGGCGGTAATTTTCGGTATCAATTACAACGCTCATTTGCAAATCGCCGTGGCGACCTACCGCGAGGTTTGTGATATATTGCAACGCGTCAAGCGTTTGTCCGCGTTTGCCGATTAAAATTCCCATATTTTCGCCCGTGAGATTTACATTTAAATAGCGGTCTTTTTGAACGGCTTCAACGTTAACGCTCAAGCCCATTGCAAGCGTAACCTCACGCAGAAATTCTTTCACAGCAGTAACGGGGTCGGGTTTCAGTTCAACGCGAACCTTCGCATTGCGCGAACCGATTCCGAGCAGAACGCCCTTCGAGCCTTCGTCGATTACTGTGATTTTTACCTTATCTTCGGTGACATTCAATATTTTCAATGCTTCTGCCGTGGCTTCTTCAACGGTCTTGGCACTTCTTACAATGCTGTCTGTTTTTTCGATATCCATTATAACTACTCCTTATTTTCTCTTTTTCTTTTTCGTCGGAACAACATCCACAACTTCGGGAGTCGGTTTAGGTTTTACAAACGGCAATCTGATAGGAATTCCGGCTTTTTTCAGCATAATAACGTCCTGAATGCTTTGGAAAATCTGCCCTGTTATCCAGAAAACACCAACCGCCGCAATGAAATTAATTGTGAAAAACGCCATCATAACGGGCATTACGGTAAGCATCATTTTATTTGTGATAACGGTGCGTTCGTCGGCATTGGGGTCGTATGTGCGCTGTTGCATAAGCCACGACGAAATAAACATTGAAATTCCCGTGAAAATCGGAATAAGAATACCCGGTAAACCCCAGCCGCTTGGTTCGACAATGCTGATTCCGAGGAAGGTTTCGATGCTTGCAAGTTCACTTACTAAAGATTGAATATGTTGCAATTGCGCGGGTTCGGTTATATTTTTGTAAATGTGTTCCCAGTCCGCGGGATTAAATTTGTTGATAACACGCGCCAAATGCTCGGGCAAACCGAGAATAATTATATCGTTGTTTCCGAAGTTTGAAATCGCGTTCGGAATTTCTTCCAATGTAATGCTGTCGTATGCTCCGGTGCTGCGTAGATACGCGTCAAACTCATGAAGATTTCCTACCCATTTTTCGGGAATGATTGCGGCATGGTCTTCAAGCATTCCTTCGGCAAGCTGCTGAATCGCGCCCGGTCCTCCGTTCGGCAGATTAACAAGCCCCGGAATGTTTAAAAGTTCTGCCGCCAAATTTTCATACATAGTTTTAAGATGCGTAATGTAAAGCGATGCTTGGCGCATCACGGTATTAAGCGCGATAAACAGCGGGAACTGAATAAGCATCGGCAAACAGCCCGAAAGCGGATTCGCGCCGTGTTTCGACAGAAGCGCGCTCTGCTCTTGCTGAGATTTTCTCATCAGCTCGGGGTCTTTCGAATTGCCGTACTTTTCTTTGATTTTATCCAATTCGGGCTTTAATTCCCGCATTTTCATCATGGATTTTTGGCTTTTAAGGTGTAGCGGCATTATTAAAAAACGAAAAATAATCGTCATTAATATAATTGCTATTCCCAATGAATTGGCTATTCCGGTCGAATGAATCGCGTTAAATATAACATCAATTACCCAACCGAAACCCCTTGAAACCGGTTCTAACCATGCCCAGCCGCGCGGCTCTATCTGACGGGTGAGAAGAAAAATTGAATTCGATAAATCGGTCAAAAGAATATCCTCCAATAATTTCACGGCACGGGGTCATATCCGCCTTTGCTAAAAGGCTGGCAACGCAGAAGCCGTTTAATTCCGAGCCAAAAACCGCGAGCTGCGCCATAACGCTGCACCGCTTCGTACATATACTCCGAGCATGACGGGAAAAATCTGCAATTCTGTCCCATAAACGGCGAAATATAACGTTTGTAAAATTTCAGCGACGCCAGCAAAATTTTCTTCATTTCTCCGAAACCCCAAGCCGCTTTAACAATTGCGAAACCGCCTCGTTTACATCACCGAATGAGCTTGTCCCCATCGGTGCGCGTGCTATGATTACAAAATCATAACCGCGAAAGGCACAAAAAGCCTCCGTTCCAAAAATAAGACGGCAACTTTCCCTAATCAAACGCTTAACGCGGTTGCGCCTCACCGCACATCCGATTTTCTTGCTCACCGAAAGCCCAAGCCTGCAAAATCCCAATTCATTCTCGGCGGCATAAACCACGAGCAACGCATTTGCCGCGCTTTTTCCGCGATTAAAAACCCGCTTAAAATCCCCCGCCTTCTTAATTGAGGCAAGCGGTGAAAACGGCTTACTATGCACTCAATACACTTCTGCCTTTTTTGCGTCTTCTCGCCAAAATCTTGCGCCCGTTAGTCGTACTCATGCGCTTGCGAAACCCATGCTCCCTGCTGCGCTGCCTTTTCTTAGGCTGATACGTTCTTTTCATTATGTCACCTCGTTTATAGAAAAAATATTTTCCAAAAAAAAATCAAAGACAAGTGGCATTATATGCAGTTCGTCTGTTTTCGTCAATGGGGCGTTGCCGATTTTACCCGCCGTAGAACGCCATCGGGTTGGTGTGGTTGCCGTTGGTGTGGATTTCGAAGTGGAGGTGGTTGCCGGTGGAGCGACCGGTGGTACCGACATCGGCGATGTGTTGACCGCGTGTGACGCGCGCGCCCGCTGAAACACGGTTGCGGGAGTTGTGAGCGTAGAGGGTGCTGAAGCCGTCGGCGTGGTCGATGACGATGTAATTGCCCCAGCCCGCGCCCCAGCCCGCGAAGCGAACGATACCGGCTTCCGCGGCGTTGATTCTGGTGCCGGCGGGAGCGGTGATGTCGATGCCGCTGTGGAACGCGGTGCGTCCGGTGAACGGGTCGGGACGGTTGCCGTATCCGCTTGCGACTTGGCTGTGTGTCGGAACCGGCCACGCGAAGCTGTCAAAGCTGTTTAGTGTGGCAAGCTGGGCGTTTCGTTCTGCGGCGGCGGCGGCGGCGGCTTCGGCGCGGCGACGTTCTTCTTCTTCGCGGCGGCGGCGTTCTGCCTCGGCGACTTCTCGTCGGTATTGCGCCTGCACAATGCCTAATTCTCTGTTTATTGTTTGAGCTTCCGCTTCTAAAAGCTCCATATATTCTTCATATCGTTCCGCGTCTTCCTGCAAAGACGCAAAAAACTGTTCGCGCTCGCTCATTCTTCTTTCGATATCGAGTCTTGCGCGTTCTTTCTCCGCGTGCAAATCCTGAATCAAGCCGAGCGAATTTACCTGAACTTCATAGTTTAAAGCAATGCGCGCTTCCGAAGCCTCAAGGTTG
>JAIRVD010000161.1 GCA_031254075.1 Clostridiales bacterium | reverse complement strand
TGACCATAACGATTTCGCGGTTGATATCGACATCTTCGGCAAGCAAAAGGCGGCGACCGGGGAAGGAAAGGGCTTCTTCCTTTTCGTTTTGCGAATTGAGCAGTTTTTCAAGCATTAAGTCCGTCGGAAGTCCCGCGTTTACGGTGAATGAAAATGTTGCGCCTGTGCCGAGTTCGGATTCTACCCAAATATCTCCGCCCATTTTTTTAACAATGTATTTCGAAATTGCCAAACCGAGACCCGTTCCGCCGTATTTGCGTGTAGTGTCGTCTTCCGCTTGAACAAAGGAATGAAACAGCTTACCTTGCTGCTCGGAGCTGAGTCCGATACCCTCGTCAATTATATCGAAACGAATAACGCAATCTTTCTGCGATATTTTTTGCAGCTTGCTTCGCAGTATAATTTTTTTATCTTTTTCGGTAAACTTGCTTGCGTTTGAAAGCAGGTTGATTAAAACCTGCGCAATGCGCTGAATATCGGAAATAATTATTTTAGGAATACGCGGGTCGATTTCGACCGACAGCTTTTGACTTTTTTCCTCGATACGGAATTGAATTACGGTAAGAACATCGTCAAGTAAGCGTTCGAGTTCGAACGGTTCATGCGAAAACATAAACATTCCCGCTTCGATTTTCGACATATCCAAAATATCGTTGATGATGCCGAGCAGATGCTTTGACGAAACGGTCAGTTTATCAAACGCGTAATTTTTTCGTTCTGTGGAATCCGCACTGCGTCCGATTGCGGACATACCTAAAATCGCGTTCATAGGCGTACGAATCTCGTGGCTCATGGTAGAAAGAAATCTGCTTTTAGCCTTGTTTGCGGATTGCGCTTCTTCTAATGCTTTTGCGAGTTTTTTAGTGTTTACTTTAATGTTCTCGGTCATTTGATGACGGTAGAACGCGTTCGCAATAAGCAATCCGCCCGAGCGCAAAATCGCTTCTTCGCTTTCGGAAAAACCGCGTTCTTTTAAAATATCACCGAAGCCGATAATTCCCCAAAGCCGGCTTTGCATAAAAATCGGAATGATATGATAATTTTTCGTTCCGGCTAAATTCAGAACGCCGCGCGCATTTTCGGGCAACTCATGCGTAAGCCCCATAATGCTTTGACCGCGAAGCAACAACGAAAGAAAACTTTTCTTGTCGAACGGACATTCAACGGGCGTATCCTGCCGCTTAAAAATTTCGGCATCGCCTTCCCATTCATATATTTGAACGAAATGATTATTAACCGATTCGTGTTGTTCGAGTTCATAGCTCTGCGGAAAATATTCCCATACGAAAATTCGCTTAACATCAACCGCCTGCGCCATCATACTGAGCGACCGAAACAGCGCGGCATCAAAGAAATCCGACTCAGACTGCAAAAGCGTTGAGGCGGCATCGTTTACGGCGTGAAGCAGCGATTCGCGATGTTTGATTTCGTTAATCATACGCTTATGCTCGCGAATATCATGAACATATCCCGCCACAATATAGCATCCGTCGTAAAATATTCTTTTTAATAAAACATCGGCGGGAACAAGCTCGTTTGTATCGGGGATGCAATGCATCCATTCGTAAGCGCATTCGCCTTCGTTCAGCGCAATAAAAAGTTTCTCATGTCCCATTTCGACAGAACGCCGACCATTCGGTTGAAATTCGGGACTTGCTTTCCAAAAATTTTTTGCGACATCTTCGCTTGTTTCGAATTGAAAAAGTTTTTTCCCCATAGCATTCGCGTCGAAGAAGTCTCTTTCCTTATCCCATAAAAAACAGCAAATCGGCATTGCCTCAAGCATGAGTTTTGTGCGACGCGCGGCTTCGGCGATATTACTTGCCTGCCATTTGCGATGAATCGCGCTTACAATCATCAACGCGCTCGAACGTAAAAAAGAGACCCTTTTGTGGGCGAAGGGTTCGGCATTCGTATAATCCTCATACCAAACAGTTCCCCAAAAACGCTCTTGAAAGTAGACCGGAACTATTAAAACCGACCGCGCGTGTGTTCCCGCAAAAGCGCGTTCGGCGTCGCTTAAATCCGCGGCGGATTTATTTATATGCTTCAGTGCGGCAAGTCTTTCATACAAGCCCGGTGTCGTTTCATACGAAAAAATTTCGCTTTCTTTATCCGAAAACGCCTTTTCGCCTTCCCATGAAAGCTGTTTGACAAAACAATGTTGACCGCCTTCGTCGAGATTTCGATACACCCTTATCGCGTCGAGCTCGCCCGTAATCGAGACGGAATTTATTCCTTTTATTAAATATTCATCGAACTGTTCCAAATCGTCGTCGGGCATTCCCAAAAGCGACAATGTTATATAGTTAATGGATTCCATTAAAAATTCGTGCTGCTCGTGTTCCTGCGTTACTTCAATAAAGTTTGTGCTGACATTATTCAATTCGCCGACAAGCGATGCAATGCGGCGATTGAGTTTCGTATAAACAACAACGCCTACAACTGCAAAAGCAATTATAAGCGCGATAAGAATTATGTTTATTTCAGGCATTATATTTACCTATGAACTCGGAACGTAATTGCCGTCGTCATTTATACGAGCAACCACTTGCGGCGGAGCGTAAGGCTTTGGTGAACCCGGACCCATGTGCGGCGGACCGCCCATCGGATTTTTATTAAGGCTGGGGCTGGAACTCGGACCGAGGCTGAGTACGGGAGCGGGCGGTTGCGAGAATGGCGGACGCGGACCCGTATCTGTTTTTACGCCGGAATTCATACCGGGGCTCATTCCGCCAAGACCGGAAGGTGCGGGACGGGGTGCGGGACCGAAGCTTGACACAGGGGCAGGCGGCGGAGATTTCGGTGCGTAGTCGGAATAGTCTTCGGCTTTTTCCGTATATGGCGCGGGCGTAGGCGCGGGAACAATATCCACTTCTTTCAAGCGCGCGATAAATGTATCAACATCATCTAAGCGTTTCATTAAGTCGCTTATATCGTTGTCTTCCAATTCCGAAAGATATTTTTTGACAAGATTTTTATACACATCTTGGAATGCCTTGATTTTCATGCGTTGACGGTCAACTTCTTCGGTTATTTTATCAAGCTCTTTTGCGATGCGTCCTTTGTATTCGTCTGCCTGCGCTTTTGCGTTTTTTACCATGTTGTCTGCGGCTACCTGCGCGCTGATTATCGCGTTTTTAATCGCGTTATCCTTCTCTTTATAGCTTTTTATTACTTGCTCCAATGTCGAAATATATCTGTCAACTTCCTCAGGGTCGTAGCCGCGTTTTACATACGTGAAATGTTCCATTTTGCGCGCTCCTTCTACATGGAAATTTATGTACTTGGAATAATAGCACAATGATGTAAAATTACAAGTGTGAAAATCAGCTTCGCGGATTTTCAACCAACATCCGCACCACCGCCAAAAGCGGCATAAATTAAAGGGTGATTTAAATATGCGAAACAGAATCGCACTTTTTTATATCGTAACTTCGTTTTTTTGGTTTTCATTATATACATATGTCCCGTATGTTTCGCCTTATGCCGAAAATTTGGGCGCAAACCACCGTCTAATCGGACTTATCGGCGGCGCGTACGGTTTTACGCAAATGGCAATTCGTTTTCCGCTCGGGATTTTTTC
>JAIRVD010000158.1 GCA_031254075.1 Clostridiales bacterium | reverse complement strand
AAAAGGCTTAATTACAATTAAAGATATAAATAAATCGGTAAAATATCCGCTTTCTGCTAAAGACGGACAAGGTCGTCTCGTAGCCGGCGCGGCTGTCGGAATAAAAGACGACTACATGGAACGCGTTCACGCGCTGGCGAAACGCAAAGTGGATGTTGTCGCGCTCGAGGTCTTCCACGGACACGCGAAGGAAGTTCTTGCGGCGATTCGCGCAATCAAGGGCGATTTTCCCGATATCGCGTTAATCGCGGGCAATGTCGCAACGCCCGAAGCAACTCAAATGCTTATTGACGCGGGCGCGGACGCAATTAAAGTCGGCATCGGTCCGTCATCCGTTTCCACAAAACGAATGATTGCCGGAATCGGTGTTCCGCAAATTTCCGCAATTTTATACTGCGCCGAAGTCGCGCGAGCGAAAGGCATCCCGATAATCGCCGACGGCGGAATCCGTTTCAGCGGCGATATCGCAAAAGCCCTTGCCGCAGGCGCAAGCGCGTGTATGATGGGCAATCTTTTCGCCGGCTGCGAAGAAAGCCCCGGCATAACCGAGCTGTTCCAAGGTCGCAAATACAAGGTCTATCGCGGAATGGAATCCACCATCTACGACGACCCCGAACTCGCAACCCTCGAAAATGACAATGACCACCCGCGCCCCGCAGGTGTAGTAATCTCCCGCGGCGTGGAAGGCCGTATCACTTATAAAGGAAGTCTTTCGGATGTTTTGCAACAATTGCTCGGAGGGCTTGCCGTCGGAATGAGTTACGCCGGCTGCCGCACGATTCCCGAACTGCACGCAAAATCACGCTTCGTCCAAGTAACTCCCGCAGGTCTGCGCGAAAGCCATCCGCACGACATTCAAATTACGAGGGAATCACCGAATTATAATATGGTGTAGAAAGTGTAAGAATTCGCGAAGCGGATTTTAACACAAACAGCAACACCACCGCCGAAGACGGCATGAAATTGGAGGATACAATGAGATTTCTTGCGAGATTTAAGATTTCAACACGGCTTTATCTAATGTTCGGAGTGCTTACTGCCGCGCTTTTATTTGTTGCGCTGAACGGAAATATCAGCAGAAACGGATTGATTCGCGATTCGAATGCGATGCGTGAAAATTATTTGGGGCAGTTGCAGATGCTTACGGATGTGAATGTAACAACGGGGAATTTGTTTTTGTCATACAGAACTTATTATTTGGAATATCCTAATATGGCAAGAATGCAAACGCGTGCAAACGAAATAAACAACCGCACGAATATAATTCTTACAGATTTGCAGGGTTATTTGGACACGCTGAAGGCGAGAAACGCCGCGCCGCAAGAAATCATAAATGTCGAAGCCGCGATTGCTAAAATTCAAAATGAAGTAGTTCCGTTAAATAGCAGGCTCAGAGAATTAATGCAGTCGAATCAAATCGAAGAAGCGCATGAGCTTATTATCAGCGATGAGATGCGTATTATAAGAAGCTCGCTTCAAGACGACCTTATTGCGGTTATTTACAGTGACTGTTTGACGCAGACTAATTTTTATCTTGATGAAAGTGTAAAAACCATGCGCGGGCAAAACATGCAAATTTTAATCGGAGTTTCCGGCGCGCTTGTTTTGCTTGTAGTGTTGTGTGTTTTGGTAATTCGTTCAATTATTGTGCCGATAAAACGGCTTTCGGATATTTCCGAAAATGTTGCTAACGGATACTTAAATGTAAATATAGATTCGTCCGCGAACGATGAAGCGGGGCATTTGGCAAAAGGTTTCGCGCATATGGTTTATGTAATCGACAAGCTTGTGAACGAGTTGGTGCGCATGGGTAACGCAATCGAATGCGACGGCGATTTGGAAGCGCGCGTTGATATCAACCAATTCGCGGGCGTGTACCGCGACGTTGCCGACACCGTAAATAAAATGATGGACGGACAATCGCGCGATATTTTGGAAATGCTCGGTTGTCTCGAGGAATACGGCAACGGAAACTTCGATGCAACGGCGAGGAAACTACCCGGCAAAAAAATTGTTATGAACCACGCGATGGACAAAATGCGCGATAATTTGAAATCCGTAAGCGGCGATGTGGATAAGCTCGTCAGCGCGGCAATCGACGGAAATTTATCAGCGCGCGCTGATGTTGTAAAGTACAGCGGCGATTGGATAAACCTGATGAACGGCTTGAATCGCTTGCTTGAGGTAATCAGCGCACCGCTTAACGAATCCGCAGAGGTGCTTAACCACGTTTCGAACGGCATGTTCGACCGAAAGATGGTCGGCGATTACAAGGGCGATTATCTGAAAATCAAAATCGCGATGAACACAACCGTTTCAAATATAAATTCCTACATCGACGAAATCTCTCAAGCGCTTACGCAATTCTCGCAAAACGATTTAACTGCGAAAATTTCACGCGAATATGTCGGAAGCTTCGCAATCATCAAAGACGCGCTCAATAATATCGGCGATACGTTGAGTTCCGTTATCGGCAACATTACTTCTTCCGCCGAAAACGTAGCCTCAGGCGCAAGAAGCATCTCTGACAGTTCGATGCAACTCGCCACAGGCGCAAGCGAACAGGCTTCTTCAATCGAAGAGCTTAACGCGACCGTTTTCGTCATCAACGAAAGCACAATCAAAAATTCCGAAAACGCCGAGCACGCGAAAAATCTTTCCGACAACTCAAAAGTAAACGCCGCAAACGGCGACGAAAACATGAAACAAATGCTTTCCGCAATGCAGGGTATCACCGATTCTTCACAAAAAATAACGAACATAATAAAAGTCATCGAAGACATCGCATTCCAAACAAACCTTCTCGCACTTAACGCCGCAGTCGAAGCCGCTCGCGCAGGCGAACACGGCAAAGGCTTCGCCGTTGTTGCCGAAGAAGTTCGAACCCTTGCAAGCCGCAGCCAAGCCGCTGCAAAAGAAACCGCAGGACTAATCGAAAACTCCGCCTCAAAAGTAAACGACGGCACAAAAATCGCCGCCGCCACCGCAGACGCCCTTCGCACCATCGTTGACGACATCGACAAAACAAGCTCCATCATCATCGACATCGCTCAATCTTCAAATGAACAATCCGAAGCAATAAATCAAATCACCCAAGGTCTCTCTCAAATCACCAACGTTGTCCAAAACAACTCCGCAACCTCACAGGAATCCGCCTCCGCCTCCGAACAACTCTCAGGTCAAGCCGAGTTGTTGCAGAATATGGTTAGGGAGTTTAAGCTTAGATGATATAAGTTTAAAACCTTGGGGTTCCACCCCGAATCCCGCAAGTTTTAAATAACTTCCAACGCCTGTTCCAAATCACCGATGATATCGTCGATGTGTTCCGTTCCGATTGACAGGCGGATTGTGGTTTCGGTGATGCGTGAGGATTTAAGTTCTTCGGCGGTGAGTTGGGAATGGGTTGTTGAGGCGGGGTGGATTACGAGAGATTTGACGTCGGCGACGTTTGCGAGGTTGGAAAATAAATTCAATTTGTCGATGAAGGTCTTTGCGTCGTCTTTGTTGCCTTTAAGTTCGATGGTGAAGATGGAGCTTGCGCCGTTCGGGAAATATTTTCTGTAGAGAGCGTTTTGGGGATGTGAGGGGAGTGAGGGGTGGTTTACTTTGGAGATTTTCGGATGTTTCGAAAGGAATTCGGCGACTTTGAGTGCGTTTGAAACGTGGCGTTCGACGCGAAGGGATAGGGTTTCGAGACCTTGAAGGAATAAAAATGAGTTAAACGGCGAAAGGGCTGCGCCC
>JAIRVD010000148.1 GCA_031254075.1 Clostridiales bacterium | reverse complement strand
TATATAATTGCCCGGGAATCTGCGACCTTATCTCAATGACAGTTTTCATAAACGGTAATTTTCTAAAAAGCATCTGCGCATTCATAAATGCCGAAAGTTTTATTTCAAACGGAATTTCCCCGCGCGCGCCAATCGCAAAAGAACGCGCCGCAAACCGAACATAATTTTCCGCGCAAAACACATCGACTTTCATATTCACGCCCGTGTTATTGATAACCTCGATTACACCCTTGTCAGAATAACGATATGTTTCGCGGTTCAAACGAAGCACCAACGGCGGCAAACGCTTATAAACAATTTCAAAAATTTCTTCATCGCCTACAATTATTTGCTCACGCGCAAATGTGTTTTTAATTTTATCAGGCTCAATTCTAAAATTGACCGTAGCGGTATTTGTTTCGTCAAAATCGGAAGCCGTAAGCTTACCCGAAGAAAGCGTAAGCCACGGCGCGCTCGAATTAAGCGGCGCCTCAACGTAGCCCTTGTCGGATTTTCTCACACGAAAACTACCCGACAAAATTTCATTTGTACCCGGAGTCTGCGAAAATTCCATTCGCTTTTCCTCAACTATTTCAAGCTTCGTTCGTCCCTTCAGCCCCGAAAGAATAAAAAAATTATCCATCGCGCGTTCGCGATTCGCGTCCTTGTGCAGCGATTCGTACACTTCCATATATTCATAGCCCGACGCAAGCAACAGCATATAAAACTCGCTGTCAATAAAAAGCCGCCGCGCTTGTATCGGCTGCTTTAAAGAATACTCATAAAAATCACGAATATTAGCAATCGTATAACCGTCCGCAGTGTTAATCGACATCTTCGTAAGCTTCGCCGAAACAGGAATCCTCCGCTCGCCGCCGGTACTCGTAACAAAAAAATGCGACGCAACACTCTCGCCAATCCCCAAACCCGCCGCTTGCGCGTTAAACGAAAAATTTATAATCTGATTATTCCCTTCAAACTCCGAAGGTTCAAAATAAAGCCCCTCCATCCGCGAAAGAACGCGCCCCTTCAAAACCCCGCCGCCGGAATTTTTTACAACAATCTTCCCCCTGTGAACATCAGTTGTCTCAATTAATAACGATTCAGTATCGGTTGAAAGTGACGGTAACGGAGCTTCGTAATTATCGGACATGATATTCACCTCGTTTCCAATGATTATGGGCAACCTCCGAATTTATGATTTCATATTCAAATTCATAATCTTCTCAATATTATTACGCATTGCGTCGTTAATCGTCTGCGCGGAGGTTTGCGCGTGGAGATTTATAAATGCGCCGAGACCGTCGCCGATTGAGCGTGTAAGGGATTGCAGTGAGGCTTCGTAGGAATTCAATGAGTCTTCGAGAGCTTTTTGGTTGCGTTCGATGAAGGCGGATTGAGCGGTCAGGGATTTTTGCCCTTCGGAAAGAGTTTTGATGCAGGCTTTCATTTCGTCGATTGCGGAGACGAGGGTGATTAGCTGTTCGGAGAGTGCCGAGTTATAACCCTTCATTTGGGTTGCGAGAAGGTCTGACGCGGATTGAACGCGTTCCGCGGATTTTGAGAAGCGTTCCGCGCCGGAGTTGATGGCGTTTTGGGTTTCGGCGGATTGTTTTAGCGCGTCTTCCCATTCGTTTAAGATTTTCGTGATTGAGTCGTTCATGTTCAATAATTTTTCGTCCATGGATTTCGCGACGATTGGACCGATTGAGTTTGCCGCGCCGACCATACTGAGCGAGACTTGAGTGAAGGTGGAATCCATTTTCCCGGAAATGAATTCCATGGTTGATTTATATGCCACCGATTGGCGGTCGATTGCTTCGGTAAGGTCGTTTTTCAGGCGCAACAGCGCGGCACCCGTGTCTGCGGCGAAATATCTTCCGATTTCGCGTTCGATATACAAAACCAATTCGTCGGAAAACTGTGCGCGTACCTCACGAACATTAAAAAACGCGGCGGAAATTCTCAGCGCGACGAATGTAATCACCGCAAGCAATCCGTAAACGGCGGAATGTTCGCCGTAAACAATCGCAAGCACAAAGCCGATTCCGAGAATGCCGATTTCAAACGCCTCAATGAACGGCAACAAGCCGGTATATTTCCATCCGATTAAGCTCATCGAAGAAACCGTGCGTTCGACGATATGTGAAGTCGGAACATTTGTGACGGCGCGTTCCGCCAATCGAATATATTCCGCAATAGCCTTTTTCATAACGGGATGCTTTATTTTTTCGGCTTCGGCTTTATTTTTAATTTCCTTATCCGCCAAACGCCCGAACGAAAGAAACATTACACGAAAATGAAGATGCGCGGAAATTCTGAGTGCAAGCAAAACCGCCGCAAAACACAAATAGACAGCCACAATAATTACATGATTATCATGCCTGCCCAAATACTCAAATATATTTTCAAATAAATTATACACTGCCGCCTCGGATATACCGCATTTTCAATGCGCCCGCAGTTTGTTTTAACGGACCGAGTTCTTCCCAACCTTCATCGTCTGTTTTTTTTACGTCATAGCCCTTAGACGCAAGAATTTCACTGTTTGCTTCAATTTTCACGCGTTCGCTTGCGTAGAAAACAGCATCCGTTGTGCCCTTGTCAAACTCGAGCTTCTTTAAAAATCCCTCAATTACATTTGCGTTATTTCTGTATGCCCATGCGACTTGAAAATCTTCGATATAAATTTTCTTGCCGTCATATCTGTAGAAAAAAAATCCCGCTACATTCGGGCCATCGACAGCAATCAAAAAACGCCGATTGATATCCACAAGCTCACGGCGCATCTTATGCTGCCATGTAATCAAATGCTCCGGCGGCTCAATGCACGCAAGCTTATCCTGCTCTGCGTTTTCTTTCAGCAATTTATGAATTTTCGGAAGTATCGGAACAATAACACCCCTGCGGGTTGAATAATCTTTTATTTC
>JAIRVD010000099.1 GCA_031254075.1 Clostridiales bacterium | reverse complement strand
TTCCATGCGAAGTTTCTTTTCCTTTAATTCGGTTTCGGTTGGGGCGCCGACTTTGATTACTGCTACGCCGCCTGCCATTTTCGCCAAACGTTCTTGGAGTTTTTCTTTATCGAATTCGGAGGTTGTTTCTTCGATTTGCGCTTTAATTTGCGCAACGCGAGCGTCGATTGCTTTTTTATCGCCCGAGCCGTCGATGATAATGGTGTTTTCCTTGTCGATTTTGACGGATTTAGCTCTGCCGAGATTGTCAATGGTAGCTTCCTTGAGTTCGAGACCGAGTTCGGAAGAAATAACCGTTCCGCCGGTAAGAATCGCGATATCTTCAAGCATTGCCTTGCGGCGGTCGCCGAATCCGGGAGCCTTTACTGCGGCAACATTGAAAACTCCGCGCAATTTGTTAAGAACCAGCGTGGTAAGAGCTTCGCCTTCAACGTCTTCGGCGATGATGAGAAGCTTCGCGCCTGTTTGAACGATTTGTTCAAGCAACGGAAGAATTTCCGCAACGGTGGAGATTTTTTTATCGGTGATTAAAATATACGGATTTTCTAAGTTGGCAATCATTTTTTCCATGTCCGTACACATATACGCGGAAAGATAGCCGCGGTCGAATTGCATTCCTTCAACTAATTCGAGTTCTGTGAACATGGTTTTTGATTCTTCGACAGTGATTACGCCGTCGCTGGAAACTTTGTCCATCGCTTCGGCAATCATGTCGCCGACTTCTACGCTGCTTGCCGAAATCGCCGCAACCTTTGCGATATGATTTTTTCCGTCGATTGCTTGGCTCATGCCTTTGATTGCTTCAACGGCGACGTCAGTTGCTTTTTGCATTCCGTTTCGCAAAATAATCGGATTCGCGCCCGCCGCGATATTTTTCAAACCTTCGCGAATCATCGCCTGCGCAAGAACGATTGCGGTTGTTGTTCCGTCGCCCGCAACGTCGTTTGTTTTTGTCGCGACTTCTTTTACAAGCTGCGCGCCCATGTTTTCAAACGGACACTCAAGTTCGATTTCCTTCGCAATCGTAACGCCGTCGTTCGTGATTAACGGTGTGCCGTATTTTTTATCTAAAACAACATTGCGTCCCTTGGGTCCCAAGGTGATGTTTACAGTATCCGCAAGCTTGTTTACGCCCGTTTCAAGAACAGTGCGCGCATCAATTGCGTATTTAATCTGTTTTGCCATTTTTTAAACCTCCCATTATTCTACGATTGCAAGAATATCACTTTGTCTTACAATAATAAACTCATCATCTTCGAGTTTTACTTCTGTGCCCGCATACTTTGAATAAATTACTTTGTCGCCTGCTTTTACTTCCATTTTAATTTCTTTGCCGTCAACAACGCCGCCGGGTCCTACTGCTACAACCTCTGCCTGTTGAGGTTTTTCTTTTGCCGTTCCGGGAAGAACGATGCCGGATTTGGTGGTTTCTTCCGCTTCCAACTGTTTGAGAACAACCCGGTCGCATAAGGGTTTCAGCTTCATGTTTTACCTCCTTGGGGATTTTTAATTATATTATTAGCACTCGTTTCGTGTGAGTGCTAACATAGTTTAATATTTCATCTTTTTTTATGCAAACGCCGTTTTAAGTTGTATTTCACGAAAATCGTTCGTTTTCACGCAAAAAAAAAGACCGGATGCATTTTTATTTCATCTGGTCTATTTTTTTGCATTTTTTTGGAAGTTTACAGAAAAATTCTTCTCGCGGCTCGCGTGTCCCATAAAATTTTTTCGATATCTATGGTTTTGTATTCGCCTTTTTCATAAAGAATTTTTCCTCGGCAGACAGTCATTTGAACATCGCGTCCGCTTGTTGAATACGCGAGATTAAGCGTAGGGTCGTAGCACATCGTTTGACGCGGGTTGTCAAAATCAAGAACCAACATGTCCGCATCGAAGCCCTCGGCAAGCATTCCGCTTTCGTTTTCGCGGCCTTGCGCCTTCGCACCGTTAACGGTTGCCATTTTCAACGTTTCCGTCGCGGGTAAAGTTGTCGGGTCGTTCGTAATATATTTTTGCAAAAGCGACGCCATTTTCATTTCTTCAAATAAATCATGCGAGTTATTAGAAGAAACTCCGTCCGTGCCGAGTGCAACGTTTACACCGCGTTCCAACATTTTCGCAACGGGAGCAAGTCCGCTCGCAAGTTTTAAATTTGAAAGAGGATTATGCGCAACAGTAACACCCTTTTCGCGGAAAATCTCAATATCGTCATCAGAAGCCCAAACTCCGTGCGCAGCGAGACAGGGAACATCGAAAACACCGTGCTTTTCAAAAACCTGTGCCGGGGTCACGCCGTAATTTTTTATGCATCCCTCATGTTCTGTTTTCGTTTCCGACAAATGAACATGCATTCGCATATTATTTTTTTTCGCAAAATCTACCGCTTTTTCCCATGTCGGCTTATACGAAGTATATACGCCGTGAATCGACGCCTCGATTTTTATTCGCCCGTCTTTTTTGTCGTAGCCTGCTTCCAATGCACGGACTGTTTGCAAATATTCGTTGCAATTGTAATAATCGAAATTTTCCTTGTCCATTCCGATAACGCCATTGCAAATATTCGCGAGCATCCCGACTTCGTCCGCCGCTTGCGCAACAATGTCCATATGGCAATACATATCCGAAAACGCCACAGTTCCCGACGAAATCATTTCCGCCATCGCAACGAGCGTTCCCAAGCGAACCAGTTCCGGCGTAAGTCTGCTTTCTGCGGGAAATAAATGATTAAACAGCCAATCCTCCAACGCGCGGTCGTTTGCGTAGCCGCGAAACAGCGTCATCGCCGCATGTGAATGGCAATTGAACAACCCCGGCATCAAAACTTTATGCGTACAATTAATTACGCGTTTCGGCTTGCTTCCTTCACAGGCAAACGTAATTTTTCCGTCGATTATACCCAAATCCGTTTCATATAAAATCGGCGCAATCGGGTTCATTGTTACGATTGTTGCGTTCTTAAACCAAATGTCCATTATTTCACCGGCTTTGCCGAAACATCTATTTGCATTCCGCCGATGTTTTCACGCATTTTTGTATCAGCTTTTTTCAGCTCTGCGTTGAGGTAGTCGAAGTAGCCCATATTGCCCGAGCGCAACGCTTCGGCGATTGCGAGCGGAACTTCCGCTTCGGCGGCTACAACTTTTGCACGCATTTCTTGTACGCGCGCGCGCATTTCCTGTTCTTCCGCGACGGCGAGTGCGCGGCGTTCTTCCGCCTTTGCTTCGGCGATTTTTTTATCTGCTTCGGCTTGTTCTATTTGAAGCGACGCGCCGATATTTCGTCCTACGTCAACGTCGGCGATATCAATGGAGAGAATTTCATACGCCGTTCCGACGTCAAGCCCCTTCGCGAGAACGGTATTGGAAATTTTATCGGGATTTTCCAAAACCTCGCGATGTGTGTTGGCGGAACCGACCGTCGTGACGATTCCCTCGCCGACGCGCGCGATAATTGTTGCTTCGCCCGCGCCGCCGACAAGCCGCTGGATATTTGTGCGTACCGTTACGCGCGCGATTGCTTTGATTTCGATTCCGTTGATTGCCATTGCGGAAATCATCGGCGTTTCGATTACTTTCGGATTAACGCTCATGCGAACCGCTTCGAATACGTCGCGACCTGCAAGGTCAATCGCGGCGGCGCGTTCGAAAGGCAGTTCAAGGTTTGCGCGGTGAGCGGCGATTAATGCGTTTACAACCGCGTCAATGCGTCCGCCCGCAAGGTGATGTGCCTCAAGCTGTGAAATCGGAATCGGAATATTTGCCTTCGTCAATTTAATCAGAGGAAGAACAATCCGCGCAGGCGTAACGCGGCGCAGACGCATTCCGACAAGCGTGAAAATTCCGACCTTCGCTCCGCTCGACCAAGCCGAAATCCAAAGCCCGACCGGAACAAGCCAAAAGAAAAACATAATAAAAACAAGAACGGCCCCGATTATTGAAATAATAAGAAATTCTAACATTATAACAGCCTCCGATGGCGCAACGGGCGAAGCGAATGCTTCCCGTGCCTAATTTGAATTAATTTCGCTTACAATAACTTTGTTGCCCTGTGTTTCGATTGCTTTTATTCTCGCGCCGCGTTCAATCAGTGATTCGTTTGAACAAACTTCAACGCGCACGCCGCCGAAATCTGCTTCGCCGTACGGACGCAAAGCCGAAATCGTTTTGCCTTCCTTGCCTACAAGACTGCTTAGGTCAACCGCGGGCAGGTCTTCGTCCAGATTTTCCGAAAGCAGAATTTTTCCGTGAAACTGTTTTCTCTTGATAAAAGTAAGCAAAAAAAATACAGCCAACGCCAAAACCGTAGTGTTTATTCCGACAATGAGCAGACCGAACGGCGTAAAAATAACCGCAAGCACCGCCGAAACAACCAATGCCGAAATCCCTACAATCCCGCTGATAAAGCTGTCAAAGCCGGGCATAAGCAATTCAAGCAAAATCGCTAAAATCCCGACGACTAACAGAAAAATACATAAATAATACAATTTAAAACCCCCTTATTTGCTTAAATCAGTTTTCTCCGGTTGCGGGGTCATTTTCGGGCTGCGTACGGCTACGACGTCCGCTTTAAGCACGGGAACGCGAACTCCGCGATTCGTTCCGAATTCTATAATGAAACAATCTTCGCCGACGCCGACAACACTGCCGAACAACCCGCCGCTTGTAACAATGTTGTCGCCCGTGGTAATTGCGGCTTGCAATTCCTTCATCTGCTTTTCGCGTTTGCGCTGCGGACGAATCATTAAAAACCACATTCCGACGAAAACCGCTCCCCAGATTGCCAGCATCGGCAACATTGAGCCTGTAGGTGCGGGTTCTTCTTGCGCGACGACGGTTACGGGTGCCGTGCCTACTTCCGTATTTGTGATTTGAGCGGCTTCTCCCGGTTCACTTGCTTCGTTGCCCCCGACGTTTTCGCCGCCCGGCATTCCCGGAATTGCCGCTCCGATAAACGTAAAATCTTCCCCAAATGTTATTGGCATTTTTTAGTCTCCTTTGCATTTATTTTCATTATATTAGCAAGTGTAGTCACACGCAAGACACCTGCTTAATATTTCCTTAATAAAAATTTCATAAAAATGTAATTTTATGTTGAAAAAATTTTTTTACGTGCTATTATTTGTTTGTAAAGGGGTGTTTGGATTGAAAAAAATGAAATACATATTTTTAATATTGATAATTTTTCTTCTCCTTCCGGTAACGGTTTGGGCAAGTACGGCGACGCGTGAACGGCATCGGCAATTGGAGCAGCAATTGCGCGAGGCGCGGCAAGAGGTTCGCAATCAGCAAAATCTTTTGACGGGAACACGCCATGAAATGTCGCGCGTAATTGCGGAAATGCAGCAGCTTGACCAGCAAATGGTCGATGCGGCGGAGGCGCTTGACGGCATTGAGCTTTCGTTATTGGATACGGATATAAGAATTTCGGATACGAATGACGCGTTGCAGGCGGCGCGCGACGAATACGACGCGCAGTTTGAGGTTTTGCGTGCGCGCGTACGCGAGATGCACGAGCAAGGTTCTGTCGGCATGATTGACGTACTTTTTCAGGCCGAAAGTATTTCGGATTTTTTATTGCGCTGGGAGTTTATACGTGCCGTTTCGGAATATGACCGCGATTTGCTCGCGAGTTTGCAAGTATCGGAAAGTCGAATGCTTTCGAATATGGATGATTTGACGCGCTGGACTAACTTAATGGAAGATTTGCTTTTTCAACAACAGCGCGAAATGGAACATTTTCAGTTTTTAATGGATGAACGCTCCGCGTGGTTTGAACAACTCACCTCTGACGAAGAAATGCTTGCGGAGCTTCTTGCGATTTCTGAGGCAGAACAGCGCATGGCGGAATCGGCGTTCGAAGAGATTCAAGCCCAGCTTCGCCGTGAGGAAAATCAACTCGCGCGTCAACGAGCCGCGCAGCAGCACAACGAAAACCTTGCGCGATTAAATAATTTCAACGGGCAATTCGCATGGCCGATTCCGTCGCACGGCAGAGTTTCGAGCGGCTTCGGAATGCGCTTGCATCCGATTCTGCGCGTAAACAGAATGCATAACGGAATCGACGTAGGCGCACCCGTCGGCACGCGAATAATCGCCTCCGCCGACGGATATGTACGTTTCGCGGGATGGAGCAGCGGTTACGGAAACACGGTAATAATCGACCACGGAAATAATTACAGCACGCTGTACGCACATAATTCTCGCAATCGCGTTGCAACGGGACAGCGGGTTACGCGCGGCGACCATATCGCCGACGTAGGCTCGACAGGGCTGTCCACCGGGCCGCATATTCACTTTGAAATTCGCGTAAACAACGTAGCTCAAGACCCGATGAGTTATTTCAGATAGGCTTTCGGGTTTACCAAGCGATTTAACAGTTTCTTAATATAATTTTCATCAAAAAGTAATTTTTGCTTGCAAATTTGTTATCAACATGTTATATTCCGTTTAGAATTAATTTTTCTAAAGGAGTGCGGAACATGTTTTTCAGGCGGGAAAAGCCTCAGACACGTCCGGAAATCAAAAAAGTCAGCGAATTAATTAATACAAAATCACATAATCAAAAAAAATTCATTTCCCTGATGCTTGTGCCTTCGTACAGTACAGGTAAAACTCGAAGCCTGCGTATTCCGCGGGCTGTTTTGCATGGCGTTTTGGCTGTTGCGTTTGTAATTTGCTCGGTGATTATGGGATTCTATTTGAAAAGCCTGCATTTTCAGCGTATCGCAAGGGATTTAAATAATTCGCTTGAAGAGACACAGGCGACATTCAATGCGTTTCAAACCGAATCCGAAAAAACGCAGAACGAACTTTTAGACATTACCGGGCAAATGCTTGAGCAACTGACGGAAGAGCAATCGCGTGCGCAAACGGAAATTGACCGCCAGGAACAGCGGCATCAAAACACGCTCGAAGATATTTGGGAAATCATTGACGAACTCGAAGGACAGATT
>JAIRVD010000082.1 GCA_031254075.1 Clostridiales bacterium | reverse complement strand
GAAAAAGAAATAAACTCGAATGTTAAGATGACGATTGCAAAAAATGCTGAGTTTTTGCGGGAAGATTGTGATTTTCTTGAAACGGAGGCGCGGGAGGCGTTTTTTGAATGCGCGACAAGGGGGATTGCGGGTCAAGTCCGCAATGACGGCGTTGATGATATTATTGGTTTGCAAATAGCAAAATTGACTGCGTTGCACCCGGCGATTTCGAGGCGGGTTATTCGGCTTGTGATTTCAAAAATAAATAGCGAAGCATTTACAAATATAACCTCCGCGCATATTGAAATTGTTCGGCAGTTGATACATTCGCAGACCGGGAGCGAGGTTCATTTGCCCGGGGTTATCGCCGCGAAGGAGTACAGACAATTAATTTTTTTTTCGCCGGCAAAAAAGACATTGCAAAAATTTTTTTATGAATTAAAAGATTCATCGTCATTCATTCCGGAAATTAATAAAACTGTAACGGTATCTTATTCGGTTTCCGAGCCGCAAAAGCCCTATGCGAAATGTTTTTGCTGTGATAAAATTAACGTGAATGCGCAGCCGTTGGTGTTGCGGACGCGGCGTGCAGGCGACAGAATTTCTTTAAAAAACGCCGCAGGCATTATTTTCACAAAAAAAATTCAGGATTATTTTACTGATGAAAAAATTCCGAAATCACAACGTGACAGTGTTCCGTTGCTTGCATACGGTGACGAAATTTTATGGATTATGGCGGGAAAAAATCGTGTTAACGCAAAATATGAATCAAAACAAGGGATTTGGGTGACAATCCAATGATTTACGAGAACATAGAAATTTTATTAAGCGCGGAAAAAATCGCGGCACGCGTGAAGGAGCTTGCGGCGCAAATCACGCGCGATTATGCGGGGGAAGGTATCGTTTTGCTCGGCACATTAAAAGGCGCGGCGATTTTTCTATCCGACATTGCGCGGGAAATAGATTTGCCCATTGAAATAGAATTCCTCAAAGCGTCGAGTTACGGCGATAAGTCAGAATCTTCGGGCGAGGTTCGATTCGAGTACCTTCCCGAGATTGATTTTCGCGGGAAGAACATTATTTTGGTTGAGGATATTGTGGATATGGGATATACTGCAAACCGACTGCGAGAATTTTTGCTGCAAAAGAATGCGGCATCGGTGAAGCTGTGCGCGCTTTTGGACAAACCCGAGCGCCGCAAGGTTTCTGTTGAGATTGAGTATTTGGGATTTTCGATTCCCGATGAGTTCGTTGTGGGCTATGGATTGGATTACGCACAGCGATATAGAAACCTTCCGTTTGTGGGAATACTTAAATTATAAGAATATTGAGGTGAGTTTGCGCCGTGCAACAGAAACACTTTCGAAGCTTTACGTTGTTAATGCTGGTATTTTTGATGATTTATTTAGTTTTGGTGATTTTCCGGATGTTTGAGCCTTCCGAGCCGGAAGAGCCGTATACCTACGCGCATTTGATGCAGGATTTGGCGAGCGGAAATATTCACGCCATAACGATAACGCCGAGCAATGACATATTAAATGTCGGCACGGCGGATGTTGAATTGGAAGAAGAAAAAAAGAAAACGGTGCAGATTCCGAATATTACGATATTTATGGAGCATTTGCATAATTACATGCAGGAATCGGGAAATCAGATTACGATGGACGCAAACGAGCCTAACCGACCGGGCTGGATTGCGCAAATGCTTCCGATAATATTGATATCGGCAGTGTTTATCGTAATTATTTTTTTTGTAATGCAGCAGGCGAATGGTGGTGCCGGCGGACGCGGACCGATGAACTTTGGGAGAAGCCGTGTGCGTGTTGCGTTACAGGATAAACGAAGAGTAAGTTTTAAACAGGTTGCGGGGCTTGAGGAAGAAAAAGAAGAACTGGCGGAAATTGTGGATTTTTTAAAGGCTCCGCAGAAATATCAAGACATAGGCGCGAGAATTCCGCGCGGCGTTTTGCTTGTCGGGCCGCCGGGTACGGGAAAAACATATCTTGCGCGCGCGGTTGCGGGCGAAGCGAATGTTCCGTTCTACAGTATTTCCGGTTCTGATTTCGTGGAAATGTTTGTCGGTGTCGGCGCGTCGCGCGTCAGGGATTTATTCGAGCAAGCGAAACGCAATCCCGCGAGCATTGTTATTATTGATGAAATCGACGCTGTCGGACGAAGACGCGGAGCGGGTCTCGGCGGCGGTCACGACGAACGCGAACAAACATTAAATCAGCTTTTGGTAGAAATGGACGGTTTTGGAATAAACGAGGGCGTTATTGTGCTTGCCGCAACCAACCGTCCCGATATTCTTGACCCCGCGCTTCTGCGCCCGGGGCGTTTCGACCGACGCATCACGGTTAATCCACCCGACGTCAAAGGACGCGAGGCGGTTCTTGAGGTTCATGCCGAAGGAAAACAAATGAGCCCCGCCGTTTCGCTGAAAACGGTTGCGCAAACCACGGTAGGGTTTACTCCCGCCGACTTGGAAAATCTTTTAAATGAAGCCGCGTTGCTCGCCGCGCGAGATAATAAACTTGAAGTCGATATGGAATCCATTCGCAAGGCATATATTAAAGTCGGCATCGGCACAGAGAAAAAATCCCGCGTCGTTACCGAAAAAGAACGCCTGATGGTTGCGTATCACGAAGCAGGTCACGCCATTTGTCAAGAGGTTCTGCCCGATATCGACGCTGTTTTCATGGTTTCGATTATTCCGACCGGTCGCACGGGCGGTTATATGATGCGTCATCCCGGCGAAGAACGAAATATGCCGAGCAAAAAATTTATGGAGCAAAGCATTGTCGTCTCTCTCGGCGGACGCGCCGCCGAAGATTTAATCATAAAAGACGTTACGACGGGCGCGGCAGCCGACATCAAACACGCAACATCCATTGCGCGAGATATGGTTGTAAAATACGGCATGAGCGATGTTCTCGGGCCGATTCAGTTCGGAAACGACAACGAAGAGGTTTTCCTCGGACGCGACTTCGCACACACTCGCAACTACGGCGAACAAGTAGCCGACCAAATCGACATGGAAATAAAACGCATCGTTGAAGACGCTTACAACAAGGCTCTGTCAATCATCGAAACACATATTGATGTTCTCCATAATCTCGTAGACCTTCTTACCGAAAAAGAACGCGTATCGGGCGACGAAGTACGCGCACTGTTCCCGCCGGACATACTTCCGCCAAGTATGCACCAGCCGGGGTTGCTGGAATAGCGTGCAATCATTGTTTGAATTATTGGAGTTGAAAATGAAATGACCACAATATATTTCATTCGCCATGCCGAGCCGGACAGAAGTTCCGGCGAGGATGCTACATATTCTTTGACGGAAAAGGGTTTGAGTGATTGTGCTTTTGTCACGGAGTTTTTGCGTGATAAGAAAATTGACACGGTGCTTTCGAGTCCGTTTAAGCGGTCGTCGGATACAGTTCGCGATTTTGCGGAAAGCTTCGGGTTGCCGATTATTCTTATTGATGATTTCCGCGAGCGGAAAATCTCCGAATCCTTGGGATGGATAAGTGATTTTGAAACATACTCGCGCAATCAATGGAGTGATTTTAATTTTAAATTGGAAAACGGCGAATGCCTTTCCGAGGTGCAATCCCGAAATATACGTGCATTGGAAGACGTACTGAAACAATACAGCGGAAAAAATATCGTTATCGGAACGCACGGAACGGCGTTATCGACGATAATAAATTATTATGATAAGACTTATGTATTCGAAAATTTTTGGGAAATGGCACATATTATGCCGTGGGTTGTGAAAATGGAGTTTAACAAAAACGGCTGTTTCGGAATGGAAAAAATAGATTTGTTTCAACCGTATATTATTAACGATTATACACCCCGCGAGATTCGCACTTTTCCGCTTGGTGAGTTAAAGGCGTACAAATATAATGTAATTTTTGCGCGTTATCAAAATAAATGGCTGTATTGCCGCCATAAAAATCGCGATTCATTTGAAACGGCAGGCGGTAAAGTTAAAACGGGCGAAACGCTTATTGATTCCGCGCGGCGCGAGCTTTTTGAAGAAACGGGCGCGAAGAAATTCGATATCGAACCTGCATTTGATTATTCCGTTCATCTGCCGAATATTTATGCCAACGGACAGGTTTTTCTTGCTCATATTCACGAACTCGGCGAAATGCCCGATTTTGAAATGTGCGAAACAGCGTTATTTGATTCAATCCCCGATAAAATGTATCGTCCGCAAATTTTACCCGTGCTTTTTCACCGTTTACAGCATTGGATTAATTCACAAAATTCGAAAGACGAATTATGGGATATTCTTGATGAAAACAGATGTCTCACAGGCAGAACGATTCGCCGCGGCGATGCCGATAAAATGAAACCCGACGAATACAAACTCACCGTTTTTATTTGGATTTTAACAAGTGACGGCAAACTTTTAATCACACAACGCGCACCAAACAAAGGCAGCCCCGGCATGTGGGAAAACACGGGCGGCTCCGCCGTCGCAGGCGATTCAAGCCTGACAGCCGCCGTTAAGGAAGTAAAAGAAGAAACAGGTTTAACCCTTCAACCCGAAAACGGAAAAATTATCGTCACGGGAAAGTTGAAAAATGTCTTTTTCGACGTTTGGCTTTTTAAACAAGATATCGACTTAAAAGACATCGTTTTACAAGAAGGCGAAACCACCGGCGCAAAACTCGTTTCTTTCAGCGAAATCGAAACCATGATAACCGAAAATCAATTTGTCTATATTGATTATTTACGACAACTTCGCGCGATAATTCAAAACGAACTTGCGCATACTAATAATATAAGTTAAAATTCGCACGGCATAATCAAACCCCATTGGAGATGTACCCAAGCGGTTTAAGGGGCACGCCTGGAAAGTGTGTAGGTCGTTAATAGCGGCGCAGGAGTTCAAATCTCCTCATCTCCGAAATATAAAACCCTCGAAAATACTGTATTTTCGAGGGTTTTTCTATGTGCTGTTTTTAATTTTACCCCTTAACTTACCCCTTGCAGATTTATATCCCGCGCTGAATACCGCTTATGAATGAATCCATTCGTTTGGCACTCTCTTTTTTCATTTGCTCGGTTACATGCCCGTAAACGTCTAAGGTAAAGGCGGCGGTGTGATGTCCTAAATTTTCTTGCACCGTCTTAACATCGTCCACTGCTTGAAGTGCAGACACGGCATAAGAATGACGCAAGTCGTGATAGCGTGCCGAAGGAATACCCAAATCAGCCATTACGCGCTTAAACCCCTTGTATACGGTAACGTGCTTGAGATGTTCACCAAGTGCATTTGTGAAAACAAAATCGCTTTCCGTCCACGCAGAACCCGCAAACAATCTTGCTTCCATTTGCTTGACCTTATTCTTTTTTAATGCCGTCATAACAAACGAAGCCGGCGTTATTTTTCGAACCTCATTGTTTTTCGTTGTTTCTTGGAAGTAGTAGCCGCCTTTGTCGTAATCCCTTAAAAGTTGTGCGTTTACGAAAAGTGTTCCTTGCATAAAATCCACGCATTG
>JAIRVD010000073.1 GCA_031254075.1 Clostridiales bacterium | reverse complement strand
AGACCCACTATGTCCGTGATTTTCGGTTTAATATTTTTATCGCCGCTCACAGTCGCACCATCCGGCAACAAGAGAGAAACATCTTGTCCTGTTTTCTTAATGGTTCGTTTAATATTATAGTGATTCTCGCCTGAAACGAAGTCAAGTTCCACAAATGCCTTTGCCTTTTCCGAAGCGAAATCGGAACGAAGCATAAGATAATCATCGCGGGCTGTTCCGCTTGCCTTGCCGAACAACGCGAATGATATTGCATCAAATATGGTCGTTTTACCGGAACCCGTTTCTCCCGTAATCAGATACAAGCCAACCGTTCCCAGTTCGGTAAAATCAATCTCCTGTACGTCGGCATAAGAACCAAACGCACTCATAGTGAGTTTTAACGGTTTCATTTTTCATCCGACCTTTCCAAAATTTCGCGAACAATTTTCGCTTGGTCTTCGCTCATGGAGTAACCTATTTTTTGAATGAAAAATTCACCAAACAACTCATAAACAGATAATTTTTCTATTGTTTCCGAATCTGACGAAATTAACGAGACATCTATGCTTGTCCGCGAATTCTCGAAATCGAGGCTCATAATATTCGGGTAGACACTGCGAAGTTTCCCCATTGGGTCAATTGTTTCATCTTCGTCCGTAAGAATAACACGCAAATAATCATTTTGATTTGCAAGTTTTAATACTTCATCGCTCATAAGCTGATTTATTTCACCTTTTATCTCACGCATATCGTGAAGCGGAATAAGCGGAAGATATTTAACAGACAAGTCACCTTTATTACCCATTTCCACAAGAGCCATTGATTTTTCGTGCCGGCATTCCGAAAATGAGTATTTAATCGGTGAGCCGCAATAGCGGATATGTTCCGCGCCTACGCCTTGACTGCCGTGTAAATGCCCGAGTGCGACATAATCGAAAAGCTCAATAATTCCCGCATCAACTGCATCCAGCCCGCCGACGGGACTTAGTTCCGATTCGCTTCTTGTAGGTGTAACCCCTGCTTTGGTATAGAACTGATGCGACACAAGCACATTTCGGGCGACATGGTTAATGCCCGCCGATTCCAACGCGGCTTTGATAAGCGCATCATAATTATCAATATCAATTTCGGCGAACATGCCGCGAACCATTGTTGGTTTGATAAACGGCATCAGCCAAAAGTTCACTTCCCCATATTCATCGGGCAAAACAACCTTATGTACCGAACCGTCAAACGCACCGTAAAAAAATATGCGCTTATCCGATAACAAGCGGCTTGCGTAATTCATACGTTCCGGCGAATCGTGATTGCCGGAGATGAGCAACACCGCAACATCTTCATTTGCAAGCTCCGTAAGAAAATCGTCAAAAACCCGCACTGCTTCGACGCCGGGTATGGCGCGGTCGTATACGTCGCCCGCAATTACTACGGCGGCGGGTTGCTCGGTTTTTACATATCCGATTACCTGCTTAAAAACGTGCTTCTGCTCCGAGAGCATAGAGAAGCCGTTTACGCTTTTTCCGATGTGCAGGTCGGATAGGTGTAGGAATTTCATGGTCTGCCTCCAGTTCGTTCACCATGGCGTTTGTAAAACGTGGTCATTAGACTTACGTGTATGCACTTTTTATTCAATTGTATTCATCTTGTAGCATAATTGCAATAAAATGTAAAATCCGACAATATAATCGCCAATAAAATTTATTTGCCTCGGCATTTTTATTTATACAAAACCAACGTGGTAATCCATTTTCAATTAACTATATTAGTGAAAACCGCGATACATATGTTACAATGAGCAAAGTCTAAACGGGAGGTGTTTGATATGAAAAATATTTCCAAGCGAGTGATGGCGGCGGTTTTGGTTTTAATAATGACAATTGGAATGGTTGGCAATGCTTATGCGGTGCCGTTTGTTGATGTGGGGGTTGCGGACTGGTTTTATGAGGATGTGAGATATGTTTTTGAGCGGGATGTTATGAGCGGGACGAGTGTCGAAACGTTTAATCCGAATATGCCGGTAACGAGGGCGATGGCGGTACAGGTTTTGTATAATCGCGCGGGAAGACCCGGTTTTGGGATTCGAAGCAATGGTTTTACCGATGTCAGCGAGGGTGCGTGGTATTATGACGCGGTGGTTTGGGCTGTGACGAACGGAATCGCAAGCGGTGTTGGCGGAAATATTTTTGCGCCTGACGAAAATATTTCGAGAGAAGATTTGGCTGTTATGCTGAATAATTATGCGGAATATTCGAGAGTGAGATTGCCCGCTCTGCGTGACGGTGCGCGATTTGCCGACGATGCGGATATTCGCAGTTATGCGCGGGAAGCGATTGACCGATTTTATCGCGCGATGATAATAGGCGGAAGACCCGACGGCAGTTTTGACCCGCAGGGCAGCGCGACGCGAGCCGAGCTTGCGGCAATGCTTGCGGGATTTATTCGTTTTAGTGTGAATTCTCAGAATCCCCCGGACGACGAACCGCTTCCGATGCCGGAATACGGTTATCCCATAGAAGAATTTCCCGTTATGCCGGTATACGGCATACCGCTTGACGAAGAATTTATCATGCCGCCATACGGTTTTCCGTCGCCGTAATGAGCATAGAATATCGACCGCTGACAGCCGTATGGGAAATTACGATGGGTTGCAATTTGCGATGCGGGCATTGCGGTTCGTCGTGTGAGGAGCGGTTGCCGGATGAACTTTCGACCGATGAGGCGCTTTCGCTTGCGGAGCAGATTGCGGATATGGGGCTTAGGTGGATAACGCTTTCGGGCGGAGAGCCGCTTCTTCGCGAGGATTTGCCGCAGATTGTGCGAAAATTATCTTCGCGTTCTGTTGCGGTGAATATTATTACGAACGGATGGTTGCTTGACTTTGCAATGGCAGAAAAATTAAAACGCAGCGGTGTTTCGACCGTTGCGTTAAGTATTGACGGCACGGAAGAAATTCATGACAGCATTCGAACGAAGGGTTCTTTTGCGCGTATAATGAATGCAATCGCGAATCTAAAGCACGCGGGCGTGAAAGTCGGTACGGTTACGACGGTTTCGAAAATAAATATACATACGTTGCACGGCTTGCGCGATATTCTCATCGAAGCGGGTGTTGATTCGTGGCAGGTGCAGATGGGTCAGCCGATGGGAAATTTCAAAAACCGCCCTGATTGGATAATCGAACCCGCGCAGGTAAATGAAATAATAAATTTTTGCTACGAGACTTCAATCGAAGGCGATATAAGAATCTCCACCGCCGATTGCATCGGTTATTACTCCGAAAAGGAAGCCGTAATTAAACGGAGTTCCGGAACCGGAAATCATGTTCCGATGTGGAGCGGATGCAATGCCGGCTTGCGCAATTTCGGAATTCTGCATAACGGTGAAATTTTGGGTTGCACATCCATTCGGCAAAAATCATTCGTCGAAGGAAGCATACGCGAGCGTTCGCTGCGCGAAATTTGGTGTGACCCGACCGGCTTCGCATGGCGCAGAAATATGACGAAGGCGCAACTCGTCGGCGATTGCGCCGTTTGTACATACGGAAGCCGCTGTCTCGGCGGTTGCCCGAACACGCGCCTGACCATGAACGGCGATATCAATTCCGAAAATTTTTATTGCACTTATAACTTTGCTTTGAAGGAGTTAAAAAAACGCCTGTGCGAAGAAACCGATTTGGATTGGTTAATCGCACAGGCAAGACATTCCCTCGAAAACAAAGATTTTCAAACCGCCGCTCTTTTCACGGAACGCATTTTGACAATCGAACCTGAAAACAAAAAAGCCCTTGCAATCAAAGGCTTCGCAGAATTTATGTGCGGAAATTATTCTCTTTGCAAAGACGCAAACGAAAAAGCTCTAAAACTCGACCCAAATGATACATATGTAATGAAAGGTCTCGGGCTTGCACTTCACAAGCTCGGCAACTCCGCAGACGGCTTGGCACTGCTCGAACAAGCCGCAGAATTATCCGACTATGACGCAGATTTCATGAATGATTTAACCTATGTGCGAAACGAAATAAGCTCACGATAATCTTCGTAAATTTCAAAAATATCGGAAAGCTCAAGAATATTATCGCCTATTGCGTCCAGTGCCTTTTCGTTGATACTGTCAACAAGAATTTCCAACATCAAGCCTTCGCCGTCGGCGAAGGCTTTTATTTTACTCATACCTTCGTTTTCTAAAATCATTTTTAACGCCGTCGCTTCCGCTTCTGTTAATGACCGGGCGAATTCATCCCACACATCTATGTCGGAGGTCAAGGCGTCACTGCCTTCTTGCAGGGGAAGTGCGGCGCGGGAAACGTTCGCTTCGCTCACTGCGCCCTTCGCCCCCAAGGTTTTTTCTTCGATAATCTCCTCCACAATTAACTTATCCGTAATTTCCTCCGATTCTTCGCGAATGCGTTCCAGCGCTTTGATGTCTACGTTTACGACTACGCGGTTTTTTTCTTTGAAGAAGCCGGTGATTGCGGATTCGATTGCGGATTCGATTTCGGGGATGGTTATGCCCAGTTCGTGGAGGGCGGTGCGGGCTTTGATTAGGGTTGCGGGGTCGGCGGAAATTTTGGGTGAAAAATCTGTTTCGGCGCGGGTGCAGGCTTCGGCTTTTTTTATTATGAAGGCGGCGAGGGCTTTGTTGTGTGCGTATGGCGCGGCGTAAAGGGTTGTCCACTCGTTGTTTTTGCAGTTGAAAATCTCTCCGCCCAATTCAACGCGGCGGTCGGTTTGGTTAAGCCACGGATGAAATAATGCGCGTCGAAACGGAGTCCACGGTATTTCCTGTTTGCCCGTCAGGACGAAGAGGTCTTTCAAGCGACGGGACTTTTTTTCACAGAGCGAAGAAATTCCGCTGATGGCGGCGTCGAAACAATCTCGAAGCAGTTTTGCGTTTTCGTCGTTTGCGGTGAAGAATTTTGATTTTTCGATATCGTAGTTTGAAATTTTATTCCACGAATCGAGATTGTTTTCTTCATAAAAATTTTTATTGAAAGAAGTGAAATCATCAAACGGAAGATGATAATAAATATGAAAATCCTTAATCCACGAAGTAAGATAATCGTTTAACTCATCATACTGCCGCAACGCAACAAGCCCCGCCAAAGCCTGAGCGGGGCTTGTTGCGCCTATGCACGCAAGAAGTTCGTATACATATAAAAAAACATAGGAAAGGCTTACGGGCAAAAACTCGCCGCGTCGCGCCGCCGTTCGCCATGAAAAATAAGTGCGAAGCCGCTCGTAGCCCATTCGCTGAAAGCACGGATAATGCATCGAAAACGGCGCGTTGCCGTTGTAGTCGTCGGTGAAATCCTCCATGAATTTCGCCTGCTTGTAAAAAAGCCGCGCATCATTCCAAGTGTACGGATTATCCGACGCCATACTCCGCATGTCATAAAACCGCCGACGAACAGGGTCTGCTGTTCCGCCGATAATTTCAACCGACGGCAATGCGATTTTCTGCGACGAAGTTTGAAGCTGCGTGCTGTCAATTTCAATTTCCGCGAAAGGGTCCATGGTTACGCACCCTGAATAAATTTTACAACCGCGATTTTAACACCCGAGGTTTCGAATTCTTCGATTAACTGTTTGCGGACGTCGCTGCACGCGCTGAAGTTTGTTGCGATGGTTTCTGTCCACATGCTTGCGCGCAGTTCCGCGCCATGCAGCCCCAACGCGCGAACGAAGACGGGGACTTTCGGTTGTGTTTTGAGTGTTTCGGGTGTGCGGGTGTCAACGAAGCCGGGGTGTTCGCCGATTACTTGCGCGAGCAGTTCGCAGGCTTTCGGGATGTCGGAATCGTAGGTTACGATTACATCAATGAAAGCCGATGCCTGCGGATTGCAGAAGTTGGAATTTTCTATCAGCTCTTTGTTAATAATCGAGTTTGGGATGATAACTCGGCTGTTCATAAAGGTGCGTACTACTGTGTGCCTGATGGAAATATCTTCAATCCATCCGGTGATGTTTGCGTTTACGAGATGAATACGGTCGCCGACTTCGAACGGTTTTGCGATGGAGATGAACAGTCCGTTAAGCGCGTTGCCGAGCGATTCCTGCGCGGCAAGACCGATTGCTAACGCGGCGATTCCCGAGCCGGCGAGAAACGCGCCCGCGAGAGCCTCGAATTGCGAAAACGAACTAAGCGCGAAAACAATTCCCGCCGCCCAAATAATTGTGCTGCAAACATTTTTTACGAATTTTAAATGAATCGTATCCTTTCTGAAAACACGTCCCCAAAAAATTCGAAACATTCTTATCACAAACCATGTCGCAAATAATTTTATTCCAAAGCGAGCAAGTTCCCAAATAAAATCATCGCCGTTAAAAAAACTTTCCAAGAAATTCATTTCAAAACCTCCCGTTCGCAGTTATAATACCAAAAAAACTAAAAAGGAGCGATTTTTATGCCGCACGTAGTAATTAAAACAATCAAAGGTCCGTCAGAGGCGCAATTGAAGGAAGCAGCGAAGCAAATCAGTGATGTTGTAAACAAAACAATGGGCAAGCCGGAAAAATATATTTCCGTATCGGTTGAGGAATATTCCTTC
>JAIRVD010000338.1 GCA_031254075.1 Clostridiales bacterium | reverse complement strand
CCAAGTCGCGGTTGTCAAATAAATATTTTAGCTTTAACACATCAACCTCCAAGATTATTTACACGTTCAAGAAAAGAATCCCAAACTTGTTGTGCTTCTTCGATGATAACGGAAGCGTCGTTGCCGACCCAAACACGATGCGCAAAAAGAACGTCCAATGTATTTCCGAGCCCCGGCATCATAGAATGTGCAGGTGTTGATTGCAGGTTGGGGTTGCGCGTGAAATGCACCATTGTTTCCTCAACGGAACGCGGGTCGGGATGATTTGAATATGCGTCAAACATCCAATCCGATGTGTCGCCGTCTTCAATCGGACGAATCCATCTTTGCATAGCAAACATGATATCATCAATTTCTTGCTCGGTGTAGAAATACGGAATTGCATTAATGTCCTGCGTCACCCACGCGTAATGAACATCCGAACGCGGACCGCGCGGGAACGCGACAAATCCCCAATCATCCGCAAGCTGAATATTCCCTGATACATAATTTGGGGCAACGCGAATCGCGCCATGTCCGCTGTCAAACATTTGAATAAACGCGTTCCATGCGCCGCCGATATCGTCTTCGTGGAATGCAAGACCTTCTTCGCGCAGTAAAACCATCCATTCAACCACTTCGCGGAACGCGTCTGTGTCGGTTGAATTTTCAAATCTTCCCGTTTCGGGATTTATCGTTGCGAAAGCCGCACCGTTGGAAGCCAATGCAAATGCAATAACTTCTTGATGAAACGCGGTTATTGCCCATGTGTCCGTAATGCCGTCGCTGTCTGTATCGTGGGAAAGATGCCGCGCCATATCCGTAAAGGTTTCCCATGTCCAATTATTTTCGGCTTGCAGTCTGAACGGCAAATCTCTTTCAAGTCCGGCTTCTTCAAGCAGACGCATATTGAAATAAACACCGCCCGCCATTCCCACGCCATGCGCAAAACCATGCGGCTGACCGTCGCGCATTGTAAGTTCGATTACGCTGCGATTCCACTCTATGCCGCTTTCATAATCAAAATGTTCCAGCGGAATAGGCGAGAAAAGTCTTTGGCTGTGATTTGTCGCAAACCATTGAGGTATTACAATCCAAATTTGAAAATCCCTGTTTTCTGAAAGAAGTTCCATTTGAAGATTGTCCCTCACATCATGCCAACTGCCGTAACGCACCTCGCGCATTGTGAAATTATAAAGTTCTTCCTGTTCCCGCCTGTCGTCCCACCGCGCACGTTCCGTTATTGAATTTGGTTCAATTGTTGCCGTTTCGCCGTCTGCCCACCAGTTGGCTATGTTTATTACCATTCCGCCGAGGTCGCGCTCCGGAGATACGCTTTCAATTACAACAACTTCCTGTTCAATGATTGGTGCCTCTTCCGTATTGCCTCCTCCGCATGAGGTTAAAGCAAGTAAAAAAACAACGAGCAAAAATTTTTTCATGTTCATTCTCCTTATCTGTTATTTACAACCGCGTAGTTTCCGTTTGGTTGTCTGCGCAGTTCTTCGACAGTTACATTTACGTGGCTTAAAATTTCGCCGTTTCCGTTTGAAAGAAAAATGGTTTCACCGGTTCGGATATTGAAATTCGTTTGTGTTCTGTGCATTGCTTCGATTGAGTTGTTATTGCGGGTTACGATTGTAAGAAAACTTTGCGGCGCGATGTTTATTTCGGGAATTTTCCAGCGCGTTAAATTTTCGATTTCGTCGGACAGGAATAAATCCGTAACGGAAAACGCAAACGTATTAGGGTTGTAAAGTTCAATCCAACCGTTTATGCCCGAACAAACCGCGCTGATAAAAATATTTTCGCTTTCGGATTCTTTCAGATGTAATTCTATTGCGATTTCGCCGTTTACAGCCATGTCGGAAGTCACAATCATATTTGCGTCATAAAAAGTTGCATCGTTGATTGTCCAAAAATCGAAATCAAAACCCGTATACGGATTCATTCCGATTTCGAAATAATTTCCGTTAAAGTAGCTGCCTGTTAATGTTCCGGCTTCGGAAAGACGCCTTGTGTTAAACCATGCTTCCGCGCCTTCGGGAATCGTGAATGTGATATTGTACATTTCGGTTTCGTCAAAGCCGAGATTTATGCGCAAAGATGTAAGCATGACTTCCGGGCGAACTCTTGCGAAGCTCCGAATGCTTTCATAATTGCTTTCAAACCAATGCTCATTCGCCCATGCGGATGTATAGCCGTTCCTTAATGCGTAAAGCCGTTCGTTGTTGGCTGTTTCGACAAGTTCGCCGAGTGTGCGGATTATGTTTTCCGTGCCGAACGCGCCGTCGATTAAATCGCACATGGTGTTTGCAAAAAGAATTTGCATGTCTTCGCGTTCGAGCAGCGCGATTAGAATTTCCGATTTTCCGCCCATGTGATTGCTTCCGGTTAAAACATTGCGTAAGGTGTCGTCATGTTCGCCCACGGAATAAAGATTCCACGCGAATTCCGCATCATACATAATAAAACGCCATCGCCCGTCGTTGTGCGGATTTGTAATTATTTCATCCTCGCCGGCGTTGTAACGATAAATTTTTACATTGTTGTTCGGCCAGTCTTTGTTGTTTATATAAACTTGAATCGCGTAATAATGAATTAAATTATTGATATCAACAAGCGAAGAAAATTCTTCGAATGCGGTGTCGTCGGTTAAGCCCGATTTCGCAAGCAGATAGGTGTAACGAAATTCATTGAAATATGTGTATGACGCGTCATAACCCCATTCATTAGGACCGATTATAATATAATTTTCTTTTATTCCGCCGTGGTTGTTTTCAAGATAACCTTCGCTGTACGGTTCTTTAAGCCATGCGAAACCGTAGTATTCGCCGTTCATGAAAACCGCGGCGGGGCGCGCATTCTGGGTATCGGGAAATCCCGATTGCCGTGCGAGTTCCTGTGATAACTCGTCGCGCAC
>JAIRVD010000193.1 GCA_031254075.1 Clostridiales bacterium | reverse complement strand
TACAATTGAATAGGGTTTTTACTCGCCTTTTTTATCCCTCAGCATTAAATCCACAACCGCGTCTTTCGGGTTTTTATTTTCGAATAGGATTTTATTAATTTCCTCAACGATTGGCATGTTTACGCTGTGTTTTCGGGCGAGGCGCAGGGCGGTTTTTGCGGTGTCAACGCCTTCGGCTACGCCGCCGATGGTTGTAAGGGTTTCGGCAAGGGAATTTCCTTGCGCAAGAGAATGTCCCGCGCGCCAGTTGCGCGAATGCTGCGAAGTGCAGGTTACAATTAAATCGCCGATGCCCGAGAGACCGCCGAAGGTTTCTTTTTTCGCGCCGAGTGCGATGCCCAGCCGAGTAATTTCCGCGATGCCGCGTGTGATTAACGCGGCTTTTGTGTTATCGCCGAAGCCGAGACCGTCGGAACAGCCTGCCGCGACGGCGATGATATTTTTTAACGCGCCGCCGATTTCCGCGCCGATGATGTCGGTTGAAGTATAAACACGAAAATTTTCCGCCGCGAAAACATTTTGCACAACCTCGGCGGTTTTTTCATTTTCGGAAGCCGCTACAACGGCGGTCGGAATATTTTTCAATACTTCCTCCGCATGGCTCGGACCGGTTAAAACGGCAACGGGCGACGACGTTAACTTTTGCAAATATTCGCAAATGCGCGAATCTTCGATTAGCCCCTTCGAAACATTTATGATAATTTTTTCCGCACCAAAAAAAGGCGCGAATTTCTTTGCCGCCGCGCAGATATCCTTAGACGCCAACGCAAACACAAACATCTCCGCCGATTGCGCTGCAATTTCGACGGAATGCGTTATGTTTATCGAAGAAGGAATTTTATACTTCGGTAAATATTTATTTACCCGTGTTTTTAAAAGTTCATTTATATAATTTTCATTATCCCACGCGGTGACTTCGTGACCGTTTTGATTCAACAACGAAGCCAAGGGAATGCCCCAGCTTCCGAATCCGATTAACGAAATTTTCATGATGGCATCCTTTCAAAAAGCATTGGAAAAACACGGATTCAATTATTTTATTTTATTCAAAAATTCACGCAAGATATCGTCCAAATCAGGCTGTCCGATTTCTTGCAAGGCGTAATCGACGCGTGTGTTTGGTTTCGAAATTTTTATTACGCGGTTTAGGTCGATTGGTGTTCCGATGATTACGCAATCGCACGGCGTCGCGTCAATTGTGGCGGCGAGGTCTGCCATTTGTTCCTTGCCGTAACCCATTGCCGGCAGAAGATTTCCGATGCCGGGGTAAATGGCAAATGTTTCGGCGAGTTTGCCGACTGCGTATTTGCGCGGGTCAACGATTTCCGCCGCACCGAAACGACGAGCCGCAACAATTCCCGCGCCGATTTTCATATCGCCGTGCGTAAGCGTTGGACCGTCTTCGACAACGAGAACGCGCTTGCCGCGAATCGCAGACGGGTTTTCTACTGTAAGGGTCGAAGCCGCCTCAATTACGTCGGCGCGAGGATTCACTTTTTCAATATTTGCGCGAACGGTTTGAATATTTTCGAAATCCGCGCTGTCGATTTTATTTATAACCGCAACGTCGGAAATGCGAAGCGTAACTTCGCCCGGATAATATGATAACTCATGACCGGGGCGATGCGGGTCAACAACCGTAATCATCAAGTCGGGTGAGTAGAACGGAAAATCGTTGTTTCCGCCGTCCCATAGAATTACGTCGCAGCCGTCGGGGTCGTTTTCGGCGGCACGCAGAATCGCCTCATAGTCAACGCCCGCGTAAATTATATTTCCGCGCGCAATGTGAGGCTCGTATTCTTCCATTTCTTCCAATGTGCAGTTGTGTTTCTCCAAATCGTCAATCGTTGCGAAACGTTGAACGCGCTGCGCCTCTAAATCGCCGTAGGGCATCGGATGCCGCACCGCGATTACTTTTTTGCCCCGAGCCATTAAAATTTCAACCACACGCCGCGAAGTCTGACTTTTTCCGCAGCCCGTTCGAACCGCTCCGATTGCAATTACCGGCTTCGTGCTTTTAAGCATTGTTTTTTTGTAGCCCATTAATTTGAAATCTGCGCCCGCCGCGTTCACAATCGCGCCGACACCCATCACCGTTTCATATGAAACATCGCTGTACGCAAATACGCATTCGTCCGCGTCGAGCTTCTTAATCAGCTCGGGCAATTCCTCTTGCGCATGAATCGGAATTCCGTTCGGATAATTCTTTCCGGCAAGCGACGCAGGATACTTCCGCCCGTCGATATCCGGAATCTGTGCCGCCGTAAACGCCACAACCTCATACGCGGGGTTGCCGCGGTAATACGTGTTGAAATTATGAAAATCCCGTCCCGCCGCCCCAATGATTATTATTTTTTTCATTTGGTTCCTCCAAGTATTCTTAATTTTTAACTTGTCAATTCTACCCTTTTGCCTTTTGCTTGACAAGGATATTTAATCGTGTTCTTCTAACGCAAACGGAGGGATTGCCATGGTCTCACCTCTTATTGTTTTTTTGCCGCAAGTAAAAATCGTCCGCTTGTTGATTGGAAAAAGCCCTTGTTGTCGATTTCTTGTTTGATTTTAAATAATTTTTCAAAATGCGTTTCTACGGAAAAATTCGAAATTTCCCATGGAATTGCTTTTGCGTAAAAAATTACGGCATCCATGTGAAGAAATTTTACATCCAATTTTACTTCGTCTTTTATGATTATTTGAAAACCGAGTTTGGTTAAATTGTTCGCGTAAATTTCGATTCCGTGATTCGGATAATCCGCAATCGCGTTGCCGTTTAAAATTTCCGCAATCTCGTAATTATTTCGTTTTGGCATTTGCTGCGTGAAAAAATAAATCCCAGCCTTTTAAATCAAAATCGCGTTCCTCTTGTTTCCATT
>JAIRVD010000225.1 GCA_031254075.1 Clostridiales bacterium | reverse complement strand
GTCAACGCCTAAACGAGCATAGCCTCGTTTTTTTATTTCTGCGGACAGCAGATTCAGTAATTTTTGATGCAGTCCCTTTCCTCTGTGTTCGGGTTGGCAGAATGCTCCGTTTACGTGCAGATAACCGGGCGTGTTGACAATGAAATTTTCGCCGTCTGTTTCTGCCTTTATAAACGCGACGGTTTTATTTTCATATTCCGCGACAAAACACAATTCGTAAGAAACATCATTTCCGTTTTCTCTGTACATAAAAAACGGGCTGTTAAGATAACTTTCATTCAACAGATTTTGAAGCGGCAAAATTTTTGTTTTTTCTTCTTTCGCGAGAAGCGAAAAAAAATATTCTTCGCAATTCGGCGCGTCAATTTGGTGCAACTCGCGAATTGCGTCAACGGTGCGAATGCCGAATCCGTAGCGAAAGAATTGTTCGTTTGCTTCGCGGTCGTGCGCATACAGGCAAACGGCGTGACTTGACGCGCCGGCTTTTGCCCATTTTTCACCTGCGGCTTGATACATTCGGGCAAAAACGGATGCGCGATTTTTTCCGATTGCTCCGTTCGCACTCATCGGAGAAAATACGCCCGTAGCCTCGGTGGAGCGAAACACGTTCTTGAACGGAGATACACAGCATAAAAACCCAACCATTTCATCGCCTTCAAACGCGGCAACGCCCAAACCGTTTTTAGCAAACTCGGTCAAGTCAAGTGTCTTGTCAACATCGGGAAGCTCCGGCACAAACGCGCGTTCGTTTTCGCAATTTATTTTCGCGATTTGAAGTGCATTCTCGATATGTGCCTCTGTAAAGTCTTTAATTTGCATTTTTACCATTCCTTTCACAATGATACTAACCCGCAAGCCGGTTAATATGCAAAATAAAAAATGATTATAAAAATGATATACTTATGAAAAAAAAGGAGGCGATTACATGTCATTTAAAATTGCATTTATCGGCGCGGGGAGCGTTGGATTTACGCGAATGCTTTTTTCGGATTTAATGACGGTGCCGGAGTTTCGCGGCATTGAAGTATCGTTTATGGATATTAATTCGCATAATTTAGAAATGGTTGCGGCTTTATGTCAGCGAGATTTGGATGAAAATGGAATCCCGATAAAAATTCATTCGACAACGAACAGACGCGATGCGCTGAAGGATGCGCGTTATGTAATTTGTTGTTTCCGTCACGGAATGCTTGAGGCGTTTGAAACGGATGTGGAAATTCCGCTGAAATACGGAATCGACCAATGCGTCGGCGACACTTTGTGCGCGGGCGGAATAATGTACGGACAGCGCGGTATTGCCGAAATTTTGGACGTTTGCAAAGACATAAAAGAAGTCGCCGAGCCGAACGCGATTTTGCTGAATTACGCAAATCCAAACGCGATGATAACTTGGGCGGCAAATAAGTACGGCGGAGTAAAAACGATTGGACTGTGCCACGGGATTCAGGCGGGGCATCGGCAGATTGCGGAGGCGTTCGGGCTGAAAAAAGACGATGTTGACATTATCTGCGCGGGTTTGAACCATCAAACATGGTATATTTCGGTAAAACACAATGGCGAAGATTTATTGCCGAAAATTTTGGCGGCATACGAATCAAACGAATATTTATCCCGCACCGAAAAGGTTCGCATTGATATGCTGAAAAATTTCGGCTATTACTCCACGGAATCGAACGGGCATCTTTCGGAATACGTGGCATGGTATCGCAAGCGTCCCGAAGAATTGGAAAAATGGATTGATTTGGACTATTGGGTTCACGGCGAAACGGGCGGATATTTGCGCGTATGCCGCGAGGGACGAAACTGGTTCGAGGAGGATTTTCCGAATTGGATGAAGGAACCGCCGCGCGGTTACAAGCCCGACGAGCGAAGCGAAGAACACGGTTCATATATAATAGAAGGACTTGAAACAGGCAGAATTTATCGCGGTCATTTTAATGTCATGAACGACGGATGCATCACGAATCTTCCGACGGAATGCGTTGTTGAAGTACCCGGTTATATTGACGCGAACGGAATAAATATTCCGCGCATCGGCGAGTTGCCGCTCGGTTGTGCCGCCATTTGTTCGCAGTCGGCGTGGGTACAGCGGCTTTCCGTTGAAGCCGCCGTTCTCGGCGATATAAATTTGTTGCGCCAAGCGATGTTATTAGACCCGTTGACCGGCGCGGTTTGCACACCCGCCGAAATTTTTCAAATGACAGACGAAATGCTAATCGCCCAAGCCGAATGGCTTCCGCAATACGCGGATGAAATTCCGCGCGCAAAAAAACGCTTTGAATCTTCGACACGCATTCCGCCCAAAAATTACAGCGGAATACGCGTCAAAGAAAAAAGCGTTGATGAAATGCGCGAGAACAAAGAAGCCGCACTGAAAAATACTAAAGCCGATAAATTTAATTAAGCGCGATTTTAACCATATTCCACGACAACGGGGCAAGCGGCAATTCGAGTTTATCGTTTTGTACGGTTGCTCCTTTTGCGTTTTTCGGTGCGACGGTTGCGGATTTTTTTGTGTTGGTTGCCTTGATGTCGTGTCCGCTTAACTCGCAAAATTCCGTCACCGATTTCGGATTAAATCCTTGCAAATTAATTTCAAATTCGACTGCGTCGTCCGTCGAGCGGTTTACCGCGAAAATAATTATTTCATTTTTTTCTTCATTGTGAATCGCGACGGATTCCACGAACGGAACCTTTTCGAATTCTTCACAGTCGTAAGTCGGCGATTCGATATTATGACGAAGCACCGTTCCGAAGCCGTTATTCGCGGCGTGCGCAAACGGATAGAAAATCGTTTGCCGCCAAACGTCGCCGCCCGGCTCGGTCATAATCGGCGCGATTACGTTTACAAGCTGCGCCATGCACGCGATTTTTACGCGGTCGCAGTTTTTCAACAGCGTAATCAGCAAACAGCCGACAAGCAACGCGTCTTCAAAATTATAAACATCCTCGAGAATCGGCGGAGCGTATTGCCACGGTTCATTATTTTCGTCCTTCTCCCTTGAATGATACCAAACATTCCATTCGTCAAAAGAAAGATGAAGCGTTTTTTTGCTGCGCTTTTTTGCTTTCATGTAATCGCAAATCGACGCGACGCTTTTTATAAAATTATCCATGTCAACCGATTGCGCCAAATAAGTTTTTAAATCATTTTTTTGATTTCCGTAATAACTGTGAAGCGAGAGATATTCAACATGTTCATAAGTGTGTTCCAAAATCGTTGCTTCCCACGATGCAAATGTAGGCATTCTTCTTGCAGAGCTTCCGCACGCAACCAATTCAATAGATGAATCTACCCATTTCATAACCTTTGCGCATTCCGCGGCAAGCCGTCCGTATTCTTCGGCGGTTTTTGCCCCAATCTGCCAATGACCGTCCATTTCATTTCCCAAGCACCATGTTTTTATCGCGAACGGTTCTTCCGTACCGTTTTTACGACGCAAATCGCTGTAATATGAACCGCTTTTGTGATTGCAGTATTCAACGATATTTCTCGCCGCGTCAACTCCGCGCGTGCCGAGATTAATCGCCATATTTACCTCTGCGTTTACTTCCTTCGCCCAACCGCAAAATTCATGCAAGCCGACTTCATTGTTTTCTACCGTTTTCCACGCCAAATCCAAACGCCTAGGTCGCTGCGCACGCGGTCCGATTCCATCCTCCCAATTGTATCCCGAAAGAAAATTTCCGCCGGGATATCGAATAAAACTCGTGTTTAACTCGCGAACCAATTCCTTTACATCGTTTCTGAACCCAAGCGAATCCGCAGTTTTATGCCCCGGCTCGTAAATGCCCGAATATACACTGCGCCCCATATGCTCCACAAAACTTCCGTAAATTCGCGGGTCTACCTTCGCAATCGTAAAATTTTTGTTCACCGTCATTTTTGCTTTCATGTCAGCCTCCCGAGCAGAGCGATTTTTGCTCTGCATATTTGTTTTTTATTGTTTCTGCATTATGCAAAATTATATCACGAATTTTTTGCGGTTCAATTACCTCAACTGATGTACCGTACTGTAAAATGTATTCGATAAACCTGTAATCGTCAGACACTTTTGTTTCGACGATATAGGAACCGTCCGCGTTTTCGGAAATCTCGCGTTCGTCGAAATCGAAGAAAATTCGTTTTTCATATGACGCGAAATGTAATTTTACGTCAATCAGAGGAGTCGGTTCTCTGCGGCACGGCATTGGCGGGTCCATGTCTGCTTCGATTTCCGGAACTCTATAATTGTTTCCGTCAAATGATTCGTCAAGCATTTCAATATTTTTCATTCTTACGACCTTGAATGTTCGGTAGCCATTTCTTATTAAGCAAAAAGCTTGCAAATACCACGCGTTCGATTTGAAAACCAGTTTTAACGGATGAATCTTGCGTTCCGTTTCCGCTCCGCAACTGTTTGAATATATACATGTTAACGCGCGTTTGCTTATTATCGCGCTTTTTAAAATTTCATATGTTGCTCTGTCGTCTGCGCTGTTACCCCATCGTGAAAAATCAACTTCAATCCAATTTCTGTTTTCGGTTTGAAATAGATTTTGCAGTCTGCTTAAAATATTTTCCGTTTCAATATTTTTCATGCTTTGCAGCGCGAACAGAATTTGCTTTTGCTCATCTTCCGAAATTACTGCCTTGTTCAAAAGAAATCTCTCCTGAATGGAAATTCCGCCGCCCTTGCCCTGCGTCGTGTAAATCGGAATCCCCGCCATGGAAAGCGTTTCAATATCACGCAAAATAGTTCGCTTCGAAACCTCAAAATGTTCCGCCAACTCATTTGACGTCATATGCTTTTTGTTAATCAGAAGATATACTATTTCAAAAAGACGTTTTATTTGCATTTCGCACCTCCCGCGTATAAATATATCAAAAAAACATGACAGCGTGTTGTCATGTTAAACCGAATTCTGATGAATAAATTAATTCGAAAATTATTTCGAATTAATGCTTGACAAACGATTTAAATTGCTTATAATAAAACCACGTTTAAGGCGCTCTCTTGACAACGGGTACCGCTCAACCTAAAAGGCTCTGACTACCGACGGTTCGAAAGACTCTCACCCTGAGCGAGGATTGTTTCGTCTATTATTGCAACACTTGGCTTGTACTGCGACTTCTAACATGCATGGCGGTGCAGGAAAAGTAATAAGAAAACGGCAATCCGAAATATGAGATATCTGCGGTGCTAAAGGCGTTTCTACCGAAATCGCCCGCACCGTCCGCGCGGCATATCTTTGAACCACCAAAAACAAAACTTCAAAAAAAGCGACGAGGTTTAGTTCTCGTCGGTAAATTAACGGCATCTTCGCGCCGCATTGGGTTATTCCCTATGCGGCGTTTTTTTATCACGCCTTTCGTTTAGCCATCTGTCTTTCACTGTCATTAACATATACGCTTCCTTCTTTCTTGAATTATTTTAAACAACGCGCGTGCCACTCCTAAGTATCGTAAAAATAGGCACCCCCGATAAAACTAACAAACCCGTAACAGCCAACGAGATGGACTTTATCATCGCGTTTCT
>JAIRVD010000196.1 GCA_031254075.1 Clostridiales bacterium | reverse complement strand
TAGAGGTCAGCTAATGTAGGCTTGCGTTTAATCTTATTTCCGGTTAACGAATCACGAAGAATTTTCAACTCATCTGCTCTGTTTGGCGAACGCCGCGAAGTTTCTAAATCACTCATTATTTTCTCAATGGCTTCACCGCAACCGGCATACAATTCGTCGCCTACAATGCATTGCTTATCCGCAAAAGTGAAGCGTTCCTTTGCAAGCGATACCGCAACAGGCTCGAAGACGGATGCCCCGAACGTCGTGTTAAGCGAATGAATAAATGAATACAACGCCAATCGGTCACGCCCAAGAAGCCTATACTGAAACGGCATGTAATTATTTTTAGGTTTATAATTTCGAAATTTAACACGAAGACATTCGGCAATTGTATGCTCTACATTCTTACGCATTTCAGATGTCACATTACACCTCTTTCAAATGGAATATTGTTTCTGAGTATGCTGTTTTATCTTTTTCCGAACGATTTAAAACGGGACGGCGGTATTCATTCATAATTCTCATTCCTGCGCCTTCGGCTATTTTTGGATAGAGATTGTATCTGTCGTTTGCAACAAGAAACACATTGTAATCTTCTGCAAGAAATTGTTTGCAGTTGATTAAAACTTGAGAAATACCGTCTGCGTAGCTTTGCCGTGCCTCCTTCCCTTTTCCTTTGAAAAGCGGACCTATTTCAGAATCATCATTTCGTTTGTACCCAAATAAATCGTAAGCATAAGCGTGTTGCTCGTGATAATCAATTAAGCCGACATAAGGCGGCGATGAAAAGATTCCGTTTATTTTGCGCTCTGAAACCATTTCCGCCAGCGCGGGGTTGGATTTGCGAAGTTCATTGATTATGTCAACGCTTCGGCTGTCGGCTGTAATGCAATACTGCATTGTTGGTGTTCGTAAATTATTAAATGAATTGAGTCTTGCAATTGTGTCTTTGCAATAACTCTCCCACCATTTGATAATCGTGAACAACGGCTTGCAGATTTTTCCGTGCTTGGAGCAGTAATAAGTGCTAGTTATCGGGTCGATTAGAGTTGCAAGGTCGGAATGCGTTGTCGCCCGGCAGCTTCGCATTGTTCGGCTAAGAATAACCATAAAAATTTTTTTTGTTTTAATGTTCGAAATTTTTTTTATTTGCTCAAAAACAAAATCAATTTCATCACGAACTTGCTGAAAGAACCATTTTTCCAAAAAATTGTTCGATTTTTCTTGACAGAGTTTAACCTTATATTTTTTAACAAGGGAAAGATATGTTGGTTCAAATTTTTTCTCCATTTCTCTGCCGTATTCGTTTTCGTTTACTTCCCCCTGCCTAAGTCTGTACTTATAATCGGGGACAGGAAAGAATTCATTATTGAATCGGTTAAGTTCCGGCAATAATTCTTCTTGAAAATCTAAAATTTTAGAATCCAAAACAAATTCACGAAGCGCAGATGAAATACGCTTACTCTCTTTTTTTATGTCTTCTATGTCATACTGCGTTATTTTGCAATTGGCAATCAACGAATTAAACGCGGAAACATCAATTCCAACTGCGTTTATTCCGCATTCATTTGCTTGCACAAGCGTCGTACCGCTTCCCGCAAACGGGTCAAGAATTAAATCACCCTGATGAAAATATATTTCATTTTTAAAATTATCCGTGTGGCTACCGATAAAATATTCCACCAAATGCGGAATAAATTTTCCTTTATATGGGTGCAAACGATGAACATGCTTTGTGGTCTCAGATTCTTTTATATTGGAAAATGATAATGTCCAATTAATATCGTCTCCCAAATGCAGTTTATAGTTGTTTTCACGGACGCCGTCGAAAGAACGGTAATAATTTTCCAAATCATTTATTGAAATTAAACCTCTGTTTTTACGCACTCGTCCGTATTGAATTAAATACGATATATTTGAAACGGTAACATTTCGCCCCGTATGCTTTGTTGCCCAAGCAGAAGCCTCTTGCATTGAAAGCAAATCATTATCACCTTGATATGAATATGCTAATGATTCACTCATCACGAATTCTCCTTCATCTGTCCCTTTTTTGCTTCCAATATGTCGATAAAACTTTCAATGCGTGTTTGCAAACCTGCTTCGCCGAAGTTGCTGTCGATGATTAGGTTCGTCATCGGAACGTCTTTGATTTTTCGCATGATTAATTCGATTGCGAGGGAGTCCGGTCCGCATGGGAATGTTGTCATAAAGATGATTCCGTCCACTTTGTCTTTGTAATATTCGACGGAGCCGGTGAGTTCCTTATTGTAACGCCAATACATTGAGCGCGTAAGTGCCTTGGATTTACTGCACATGGTTCTGCTTTCGGGAATGTCGGCGTAGAGGATGCTTGCGCCGAGTTCATCGAGCGTGCGAACGATTGGTTCGCCCATGAGTTTGTCGTAGATATTGTACGGATGCGCGACGATTAAGACTTTTATGTTTTCGTCGGACAAAAGTGATTCTTGCTTTTCTTCCAAATTTTTTTCGAAATCGTTTAGGGTTTTCAATGCTTTTTCATA
>JAIRVD010000129.1 GCA_031254075.1 Clostridiales bacterium | reverse complement strand
TGTGCGTTGCCGATTACCGAAAAGAGCGTTATATATCAGATGAAGAAGCGAACATACTGCGTTCGGCGGGTTTGATGCTTGTAAACGCGATAAATAATCACCAGCAATCATTTCTTATTCGCAGGGCAGAAGACCAGAATAATCTTATGCTTAACGCGAATCCGCTGTGTTGTCAGCTATGGGACAGCAATTTAAACATCATCGACTGCAACGACGCGACATTAAAATTTTTCGGATTAAAGGATAAGCAGACTTTTATTGATTTCTTCCCGGAGCTTTCGCCAAAATTTCAGCCCGACGGAACGCCCTCGGAAAAAAAGATTTCCGAAAGCATAAAAATCGCGTTCGAGCAAGGCAGATATGTCTACGAGTACATGCATCAATTTCTTGACTCGAGTTATGTTCCGGTTGAAGTGACGATTGTTCCGGTTGAACATAAAAGTGAAATCGTTGTAGCCGTTTATTTAAGAGATTTGCGCGAGCACAAAAAAATGATGGCTAATATTTCGTACCGCGATGTTTTGCTTAACGCGGTTAACCGCTCGGCGGTAATGCTGTTAAACTCCGACGTAAAGAGTTTTAAGGATTCGGCGTCGCTGGGCATGAAAGCAATTGCCGAAGCGTTAAAGGTTGACTGTGTGTATCTCTGGAAAAACCATATGGTAGACGGAAAGCTTTTCTGCTCTCAACTGTTTGAATGGTCACCAAAGAAAACCATTTTTACCGACGGCACGTTTTACAGCTATGACGAAGTTGTTCCGGGCTGGGAAAAAATTCTGTCAAAGGGCGAAATTATAAACTCGCTTGTGCGCAAAATGTCACAAAAAGAACAAGCCCATCTCGCGGGAATTTTATCCATTTTGGTTGTTCCCGTGTTTTACGAAGAAATGTTTTGGGGCTTTGTAGGCTATGACGATTGCAAAAAAGAACGGATTTTTACAAAGGAAGAAGAATATATTCTGCATTCGGGAAGCCTGCTGGTCGCGAACGCGTTTATTCGCAACGAACAAATTCAATTCATGCTCGAAGGAATCAAACGCGAACGCGATTTAGAAATTGAAAAGCAAGCAGCGCAGGCGGCAAACGAAGCTAAAACGCAGTTCCTTGCGAGAATGTCGCATGAAATCCGCACGCCGATGAACGCAATTATCGGCATGTCCGACCTTCTGCTTTCGGAGCAGTTAAATATTCGCCAACACCGTTACGCCGAAGATATTAAATTATCATCGAACGCGTTGCTTAATATCATCAATGACATTTTGGATTTTTCAAAAATTGCCGCGGCGAAATTTTCACTGGTGCCCGTGCATTACGATTTCAAAGCATGCATCGAAAATATTTGCGCAATGACCAAATCGTTAATTCAAGACAAGGCGTTCGCTAATAAAAGCAACGCAATAAAATTTATTGCCGAATTCTCAAAAATTCCGAACTGCTTATACGGCGACGATGTGCGTTTCCGTCAGATTTTGTTAAATCTGTTAAGCAATGCAGTGAAATACACTAATGTCGGCAGTATTACGCTGTCAATTAATGTTGTGGATTCCAATATGTATATTAATTTAGCCGACACGGGCGAAGGTATTCCCGCCGATGCTCTGCCGACGTTATTCGAAGCGTTCGAACAAGCCGACACAATGAGAAACCGCAGTCTGCAAGGGACAGGGCTCGGTTTATCCATCACGCGTTCGCTGGTCGAATTAATGGGCGGAAATATTTCGGTCGAAAGCGTTTACGGCAGCGGAACTACCTTCCATATCTTAATGCCGTTCGTTGTCGGCAATTTCAATTTAGTTGAACGCGACAATGATTCTGCCGTAATCTACGCACCCCACGCGGATGTTCTCGTAGTTGACGACAGGGAATCCAACCTTTCCGTAATCTGCGGACTGTTAAACCAATGCCAAATCGAAGCGGAAAAAGCACTCTCGGGCGCAAAAGCAATCGAATTGGCAACGAGAAAACATTATGACCTAATCTTCATGGACCACATGATGCCCGAAATGGACGGCGTCGAAACAACCAAACTTCTGCGCGAAAAAGGCGTTAATACTCCGATAATCGCACTGACAGCAAACGCCGTTTCGGGCGCTAAGGAATTTCTTCTCGCATCGGGAATGCAGGATTTCCTGTCAAAACCCATCGACAAATCAATGCTCTACCATATTTTAAAGCTATGGCTGCCGCCCGGTAAAATTACCGCCGAGCATTCCGAAGTTTCCGTAGCCGTAAAAACCCGGCTACCCGATACGCAAGACCCTAACGAAAAAATCTTTTGGGAAAATATTTACAAAATCAAAGCCCTTTCCCCCGACATAGGCTTAAATATTTTTTCCGGTCAGCACAATCTCTACAAAAACACTTTAGAAATCGCCATGAGAGAAATGTTCAAGAGCATCGAAAAACTCTACGAATTCATCGCGCGCGACGAAATGAACAGCTTCCGCATCGAAATCCACGGACAAAAGGGTTCACTCTCAAACATCGGCGCATCCGAGCTCGCCTCCAAAGCCGCCGATATCGAAGACGCCGCCATCGACGGCGAAATCGACTTCTGCATCGCAAACCTCCCGCCATTCGTAGACGAACTCACTTCCTTAGCAAAGAAACTGAAAAACGCCTTCGACACACTCCGCGAAAACCAAGCATCCCTCGAGCTCCCGCCCGACCTGTCGCCAATCCTCACAGCCCTAACCGACGCAATGGCAATCCCCGACTACGCCGTCCTATTCGAAGAAATCGCCAAACTGGAAACCCTCGAAATCCCCCCCGAACTCTCCGACGATATCGAAAACCTAAAAGAAGCCGTAATGATAATGAATTACGACTTCGCGAAGTCGATTATTCATAGATTGGTTTAATCATATCTACCTTATAAGGCAATTCTTAATTTTCCAATTAAATAACTGAAACGAATAAAATCTTCGCGAATAAAGCGAGAGGGAACTGTAAATCACTAAGTATGATTCACAGTTCCTTCTCGCTATTTTTATTTTGCTTTTCAAAAAAACGAAAGCAGGTGAACGCTATGCAATTGACTGTAAAAGAAATGGAGCTTCTTTGTATTTTCCATGCGGGAAGCAAATCCGCAACACTTGAAGCTCTGCAAGGTGCAGCATCCGCAGGGCAGGCTGACCCGAGAATAGCCAATATTAACAGCTTAGTCGGAAAGTTATCAAAAATGCAAGAAAACATCACCGCTTACATTACTTTTGAATCTGCATAATAAGTAACTGCTATGCGGTAATGCAGAGAATAGAGATGGAAAAAATTTTGCACAGACAAAGCAGGATTGTTTGCTCAATCTGTGCTTGTCGGGTTATCGTTTTTTTCTTTTTTCCTGTGATACTCCTCTTTCAATTTCTGCATGAAGATGAAATCAACTACAGCATCACGGTTTGGCAGGCTGAGAGTAATAATATCAGATATAATCACGCCTGCCGTGGTGTTTGTGTTGATTTGCATGTTTTGCATTTCGTAGCCTTCTTTGCTGCTCGGTCTGCCGAGCAAGTAGTCTACCGAAACATCGTAGTAATCCGCGAGAACAACAAAAGCCTTAGTAGGCATTTCGTTTTCGCCATTCTCATAATTGGAATAATGTTGTTGCGTCGTACCAAGCACAGCGGCAACGTCCGATTGTTTTAAATCTCTGTCAATGCGAAGGTCGCGGATGATTTTCCTGTAATCTTTCATTCACACACCACTCCCATTTAATTAATTTAAAGTTTTATTCCAAAATCGTATAAAATATAACATACAAAAAATATCAGGCATTGAAATACGCTGTTAAGCGTGTATAATTTCAACATACATAATATATTATGTATTTAGCTCAAAAATATACCTGCATTATTCACGGAGGGGATTGAATAAATATGATTTGCAGTATGGAATATTGCGTTTATCAGCAAGACAACGCCTGCATTTTAAAAGATATAGAGGTTAATGCCCTTGGTATGTGTGATAATTGTGAAATTGTTTCGCCGAACCATGAATTTCTTGCGGCGGCAAAAAAACGGCGGTTGGATGAAATCGCTGAAAAATAGGCAGACAAAGACGACAACAACGAATATAGAACTCAATCGGCTTATCCATGTTTTCAATTCTACATTCGTTTTCTTCTAAGGGGTAACATTTTCATTCGAATAATTCGTGCAATGTGAGAATTTACGGTGGTTGGTGACAGGGAAGACATGAGGCAACAAGAGCATAAATGAATACAAAAAACGCCGCAAAGGGTACAATAACCCAATACAGCACATTTGCTGTTGAATACCGACGGGAACTACGGTTCGCCGTCTTATCCTTAAAATCAATTTCATCAACGGATTCCTTGTAAGCCTGATAAAATCAGGGCTTGTGAATATTTGTCCATTTCACCGACTTTAAGTGATAACGGGTTTTTTTTGTGTTCTTTCATA
>JAIRVD010000127.1 GCA_031254075.1 Clostridiales bacterium | reverse complement strand
ACAATGACGCGTGTGTATCACGCGCTGTGCATCGGCGCGGTGAAAAAAAATTTGCGCATCGACGCGCCAATCGGACGCCACCCGACCGACAGAAAAAAAATGGCGGTTTTGACAACCCCCGGCGCACGCGCACGTTCTGCCGTTACTTATGTTGAGATTATTCAGCGTTTGGGGAATTATACGCTGATTAAAGCACGACTCGAAACCGGACGCACTCATCAAATCCGTGTGCATATGGCGCATGTCGGACATCCTGTTCTCGGCGATTCGGTTTACGGCTCGCAAAAAAATTCTTTCAAATCAGACGGACAAATTCTTCACGCGAAATTTTTGAAATTTGTTCATCCTTCGTTCAATGAGGAAATGGAATTTGATTCCGAACTGCCGGAGTATTTTATGAATGCAATCGAATCAGTCAGGCAACGAAATTTTTGTAATCCCGAAACGCGAACAATTGAAATAAAATAAAGGAGGAGCAGAATGGAAAACAATTTACTCGGAACGAATTTAATGATGCAAGTCGGAATTTTGGTACATGACATTGAGAAGACGGGTTCGGATTTCGCGGCGGTGCTGGGGATGGAGCGCCCGGGCTGGTCGTGGACAGGTACGCTTGAACAGGCGCAAACGGAATATCGCGGCAAGCCGTCGGAGGCGCGTGCGAAGCTGATGTTTTTCAGTGTGGGGCAATGCACGATTGAATTGATTGAGCCTGACGAGCATCCTTCGACTTGGCGTGAGGATTTGGACAAGAACGGCGAGGGCGTGCATCATTTGGCGTTTACAATTAAGGGAATGAAGGAAGTTGTTGCGCGTTTTGAAGCGAACGGGATGAAACTTATTCAAAAAGGAGAATATACGGGCGGACGCTATGCGTATTTGGATTCGAACAAGCAATTAAAAACATTGATTGAGCTGTTGGAAAATGACTAAAAAATCGCGCTACGTCTGCGCCGACTGCGGTTACGAGCAGGCAAAATGGCTTGGACGCTGTCCTTCCTGCAATCAGTACAATACGCTTGAGGAAGTTGAGATGGCGGAAAAACTGCCGGGCGGCGCGGGCGCGGCGAAAAGCGGCTCGGTTTCCGCAAAAGGCGGTTCAGTGAAAAGCCGTGAACACGAAGCGAAACATTCGGCGCGGCTTCTGCGTGAAGTTTCCGTGAGCGGCGACGGCGCGAGCCGCGCCGCCACGGGAATCGGCGAGCTTGACAGGGTTCTCGGCGGCGGGATTGTCGCGGGCAGCATGTTGCTTCTCGGCGGCGACCCCGGCATCGGGAAGTCTACGCTTTTATTGCAAATTTGCCGACATATGGCGAGCGAAAATTTCCGTGTATTATATGTTTCGGGCGAAGAAAGCACAACGCAAATTAAAATGCGCGCGGAGCGTTTGGCGGTTGACGTACCGGGATGTTATCTTCTTGCCGAAACGGATATTTACGCGATTCGCGACGAGGTTCTTGCGATTAAGCCCGCGTTGCTTTTGATTGATTCGATTCAAACAATGCGGCTTTCGGATTTAACTTCGCTGCCCGGCAGTGTTACGCAAGTGCGTGAATGCGCGGCATTTTTTACATATCTTGCGAAGGAAGGGAATATGTCTTCAATTCTTGTCGGGCATGTTACGAAGGAGGGTTCTTTTGCGGGACCGCGCGTTTTGGAGCATATGGTTGACACCGTTTTATACTTCGAAGGCGACGATAAGGATGCGTGCAGACTTATTCGCGCCGTGAAAAATCGCTTCGGCTCAACACATGAAATCGGCGTATTCGAAATGGGCGAACGCGGACTTACGGGCATCGAAGACCCTTCGGCGTACATGCTTGCAGGGCGTCCGGCGGGCGCGTCGGGTTCCGTTGTAACATGCTCGTTGCAGGGTACGCGACCGCTTCTTACCGAGGTTCAGGCACTTGTAGCATACACAAATTTCGGCACGCCGCGCCGCACTTCCACCGGCATTGACTACAACAGAATGGTCATGCTTATGGCTGTTTTGGAAAAACGGGCGGGTTATAAACTCCAAAATTTTGACGCATATGTAAATATCGCGGGCGGACTGCGTGTTGACGAACCCGCCGCCGACGCCTCCGTAATCGCCGCGCTGGCTTCCTGCTACAAGGAAAAACCCATCGCGCCGAATATCATGGTTATCGGCGAAGTCGGGCTTTCGGGCGAACTTCGCGCAATCTCTCAACCGGAACGCCGCGCCGCCGAAGCCGCACGCCACGGTTTCACCGCCGCAATTCTTCCCGCGGCGAATAAAAAAAATCTGCGCGTTCCGAAAGATTTTCGGATACTCGGCGCGGAAAATATCGGCGAAATGTTAAACGCGCTTTTGTAAATGCCGTACAAATTTGCGCCGCAATTGGGTCTGTATCTCCCCAATTGCGGCGCAGTTTTTATTGCGCAAGATTGATTATCGTTAATCCGCGCTCGCGGGCGAAACGGACTGTTTGACCGGTTCCGGAACGCTTGTTTATCATGTAGGCAATACATACGTTGCTGCATTTGACGAGGTATTGGTTTCTCACCTTCATGCATCCGTCGTAATATTTTTCCGTCAAATAAATTGTTTCGTTTGCTTCGATTAGAACATTATGCAGATGCGCTCTTTCTGCCGGGCTCCAATTCTTTGTGTAATCTTTGCTCGGCAAGACCATTATCAGCTTGATTGGCAAACCTCGCATTTTTAACGCGATTGCGGTTTCTGCCGCAAGCAAATCAAAGCCTTTCGCTCCACCATTGTATAGCGTCGTCGTTATGTCTTCATCGGCAAGCGAAATCAAAATTCTCGTGATTTCGTCTTTTATATCACGAATCCTGTCTTCCGAAATACTCCTGTGACCCGTAAAACAAATCTTTTGCATACAACTCCTCCGCACTATGTAAAAGCGAGCCGGTCAAAATAAAAGGCGTGCAGAGAAGGCGGTAAACCGCCACCATACTACACACCATTAAATACCAGCTCAACCACCGAACACTCCGCATCAATAATGAAGAAAACAAGTTGAATGAGGAAGGTGTATCTTGTATAATCAATTGTCGCGGTGGGCAGGAAAACCCTGCGTGTGTGTAGCAGATGCACTTATCTCTAACACTCTCCGTGATGCGTTCCTAAGGCGCGTTACGGACCTCGCGGTCACTACCCTCTGTGCAAGTTGGCGAATTTCGTTAAAGCACCTAAGTACGCGAGTTCGACGGTTCCTACGGGGCCGTTTCTTTGTTTGGCGATGATAACTTCGGCGTGACCTTTTTTTAGGGTGTCGGGGTTGTAGTATTCGTCGCGGTAGAGGAAGGCGACGACGTCGGCGTCTTGTTCGATTGCGCCGGATTCACGCAGGTCGGAAAGCATCGGGCGATGGTCTTTGCGGGCTTCGACGGCGCGGGAAAGTTGGGCTGCGACGAGGAGGGGGACATGGAGTTCCTTTGCGAGACCTTTAAGCGAGCGCGAGATTTCGGAGATTTCGAGTTGCCGCGATTCGGGGCGGCTGCTTGTGGAGACGTTCATTAACTGGAGGTAGTCAATTACCACAAGACCGAGGTTTTTTTCTATTTTAAGGCGGCGGCATTTTGCACGCATTTCGGTGATGGTGATGCCGGGCGTGTCGTCGATAAAAAGCGGCGCATTGGAGAGACTGCCGATGCTCATGGAAATTTGGTCCCAGTCTTCGTCGGTAAGCGCGCCCGTGCGAAGGCGTTGCGCGTCAACACCCGCTTCGGCGGCAAGAAGCCTGTTGCCGAGTTGTTCTTTTGACATTTCGAGACTGAAAATTGCGGTCGGAACGCCTTTTTTCACGGCGGCGTACTGTGCGATGTTAAGCAGGAATGCCGTTTTTCCCATCGACGGACGCGCTCCGACAAGAATCAATTCAGACGGCTGCAAGCCTGCGGTGCGTTTGTCAAAATCAATGAAGCCCGTTTCAACGCCCGTCACCGCGCCTTGGTTTTCATAGAGCTCTTCGAGTTTGTTCATCGCCGTAACGAGAACTTCCTGAATATGCGAAAAATCGCGGCTTGTTGCACCCTGCGATATTTCAAAGATACCTTTTTCGGCGCGTTCAAGAATCGCCGAAGCTTCTTCCTTCGCCTCGTAGCTCGCACCCATTATAAATGACGATGTTTTTATTAATTTTCGCAGAAGTGATTTTTCCCAAATAATTTGCGCGTGACGGCGCGTGTGGGCAGATGTGTAAAATTCGCCCGCAAGCTCCGTTATGCGGTCGCGTCCGCCGTTAATTTGCTCAAGCAAACCTTTTTCGGCGAGTTTGTCCGACAATGTTACAACGTCAACAGGAATGTTTCGCGAAAACATTCCCACCATAGTTTCATAGATTTTTTGATTGTCGGGACGATAAAAATCCTCACCGCGCAAAATTTCATTCGCAACCGAAATCGCTTCTCTGTCAAACAGCATTCCCGCAAGAACCGCTGTTTCCGCCTCGGTGTCGTTCGGCGGAATCCGCGGCGCGGTTAAAGGGCGTTCGCTTGAATCGTTCGGTGGCATTACTCCGCCACCGAGTTGCGGTTTTCCTCGACTGAGTTGCGGGAATTTTCCGCGACCAGCTCGAATGTCAGCGAAACCTTTACCTTCGCGTGCAAATTAATCGTCGCCGTATGCTCGCCGATTGTTTTCACCGCCGGCATATTAAGTTTTTTCTTGTCAATCGCAATACCCGACTGCGATTGAACCGCTTCCGCGACTTCCTTGTTCGATATCGAACCAAACAACTTTCCCTTCTCGCCGACGCGAACAGGGATTTGTATTTTTAAATCTTTCAATTTGTCCGCAATCTTTTGCGCCGACGCTACTTCCCGGTCAAGCTTATGCTCCGCCTTCTTCTTCTGCGCGTCCAACTGCGCTAAATTCGCCTTAGTAGCTTCAATCGCCAGCTTGCGCGGCAATAAAAAATTCATCGCGTGCCCGTCCGACGCGCTCACAATTTGTCCCTTTTTTCCTACGCCTTTTACTTCTTCCAATAAAATAACCTGCATGTCAATCGCTCCTTTTTTTCAGTTTAAAACATGGCTTTGCATGTGTCAATTATATACTCAAGCTTCGCACAAAGAAAAAAGGCAACTTTGTCAATAAAAATGCCAACCATTCTACTTACATCATCGTCCGAAAGACCGATATTATCATGCAGAAACTCGTGAAGAGCGTCTAAGAGAACGGCAAGAATTTGAGTAAAAGAAGTGTCGGAAATTTCGTCACAACAATGCCAAAAGACTTGACTCAAAGAGCGGGGGGCTTCACTGTATCGTTTATCAACAGCAAGCATGATATATCGAGTCATTACAATTGCAGTGTGCGCGGTTATGCTGTCATAGGAAAGGCATTGAAATTCTTTTCCCAAATTCAAATGAGATTTGCATATTTTGAAGAAAACCTCAATGTCCCAACGTTTGCCGTAA
>JAIRVD010000109.1 GCA_031254075.1 Clostridiales bacterium | reverse complement strand
TGCAGGCAGTATGAGCGGAATAAAAGAATTTGTTAAATTGAAGCCCCATACCATATCAACAAAACCGACCGTTGTGACCATCCCGGGCATCATCATAACAGCCAAAATGAAAGCGAAGAACGGCTTGCGGAGCTTCCAGTCATAGGCTGTGAGTGCATATGCCGTGAGACACGAGAAGTATAACGCTAAAATCGTGGTGCCGGATGCTACGATAAACGAGTTTTGGAAGCCTTTCAGCGCATTAAAAGAACCGCGTGCCTCACTCTGGCGAAGGAAGTTTATATTTCCGCCAATGTTGTCGGAAAACCAAACCGGCAACGCGCTTTGACGAATTTCAATCATGCTGCGCGTTGCATTCATAAACATAACCATAAACGGGTAGATGCTCATTATTGCAAGAATTATAAGAAAGGTGTATGCCGCTATCCGAAATATCGTATTTCCTATTGATTTCTTCTTAATTGACTTCTTCCCGGCCATTAATACACCCCTTTCTGCACAAGTTTTTGAGCTCGTTTACTGGCACGTATCTCTCTTCTCTCTTTCACCGCATCTTTGTCACGGAGTAAAAAGAAAACCGCTATAGACAATATCGCAACCATTACAAATACAATCATACTTGCCGCCGCCGCACGGTTTAAGAAGAATCTTCCGCCGAATGCCTGATTGTAGATGAACATAGACAGCGTATGCGTTGCATTGACCGGGTTGCCGTTATTATACAGCCGAGGAATGTCAAACATCGTTAAACCGCCCACAATGGACGTAACAAGCACATACAGGATTATAGTCTTCAGATTGGGCAGCGTTACATAGAAAAACTGATGCAAACCGTTTGCGCCGTCAATCTCGGAGCATTCATACATTTCGGGATTAAGCCCCATAATGCCGGCGATAAGGATAAGCATAGTGTAACCGTACCACATCCAAAACTGTATAAATGCGACTACGAGTTGTGACGCTGTCGCGCTCTCATGAAACCGAAAAGGCGCATCCAAAAAGCCTAATATATCCGTAAGTAAATAATTCATGGGACCGTAAAAATTGAAAAGTGTACTGAACAAAAACGCTATCGAACCGGCGGTTATAATATTGGGCATGTAGAAAAGAATCTTAAATAACCCCTGTCCCTTAAATTTGTTTCTGCGGCTTGTAAACCATGCCGCTAAGACCAATGCGAGTACAATCTGCGGAACAAAATTTATACTCCAAATTTTTATTGTGTTTTTCATGGATGTCACAAAGAGTTGATTTTCAAACAGATTCTTATAAAGCTCAAGCGGGTCACCTAATATGTTCATCTCGCCCGATTCACGAGCGGCGACACCGGCATAGTCTGTAAAACTCATAAAAGCAGTGTTGAAAAGCGGGTACATCGTGAAAAGACAAAACGCCACGACAAACGGAATTGAAAAGATATATCCATATTTGGAGTAGCTGACCCCTTTGGTTTTCTTCCTCATTCGCGGCTCTCCTTCCAATAAGATAATAAGAAAACCGGGGCGGCGGAATTCGCCGCCCCGGTCAGATTAATTGCCTAGTACCGGAACTTTTTTATGAACCAAAGCCCAACGTGTCTTGAATCTGTTGACGGAAACCGGCCAACATATCATCACGGGATACACTGCCTTGGAAGTATTGCATTGCCCAGTCAGAAAAAGCACCGTTGATTTCCCTGTCGTACGGACCCCATCCTCTTGTTGTGAATGCGGCGCCCGCTTCAATGAACACCGGAGCCATGTCTTGACCGCCGAGGAAATCGAGTGTTTGGGTTAATCTGCGTTGAACAACTTGCGACGAAACCATGTCCTTCGCCATGTCGTATTCTATTGCACTGTTGTCATAAAGTGTGCCGCCGCCAAACTGATACAGGAAGCCTGTATCCGATGTGTCTAATTTAAGCCAGTAAATAAGCTCCGCAAGACCTGCGTGTACTTCTGCGCTGGAATTTTTGTTGACTATTGACCATGTGCCTCCCCATGCAAACGCCTCGGGAGCAGCAACAAGACCCCAATCGCCGGCAGTGTCGCCTGCGTTGCCTGCTATAACATAGTTGATTAACCATGCGGGGCCGAGGAAGCCAAGAACGGGTCTTGAGCCGGAACCGGACATATCGGCAAACCAACTGTCGTTCCATGTGCCGCCTTCGTTTGTGAAGCCGCCTTGATAGAGGGTATGACCGATATCAAGGTATGACATACGCTGGTCGTCTATCACTAAACGGTCGTTTACAATCCAAGGATTGGGAGAATTTCTGATTGCTTGCCATGCGTCCGCCATATCCGAGAGCATCGAGATGCCTTCTGCGTCGGCTTCTGCAGCGGCTTCAAGGAACTTATCCCAACCGGGACCGATTCTGCCCGCTACTGCTGTGGGACTGCCGTCGCCCCAGATTTGTTCGGCGAGGTCACGACGATAGATGAAGCCGGAACCTGTATGTTGGAAACCAAGACCGACAACTTCACCTTGGGGGTTTGTGCCGGCATCAACGATAAACTGCGAAATTTCCGCCGATTCAATGAGCGGACGAACATTTACGCCGAGAAGCTCAGAGTACGGCATTGCATAGTGAGCAAAGTCAAACTGAGTGTAGTTGACTGCGAATGCGGACTCGACGAAGTATACGTCGGGCGCATCTGCGCCGCCGGCAAGAAGAGCGGCATTAAGCCCGATTTCGTATGAGCCGTCCCAGTCTGTGAAGTGTGTTACCGGTCTAAACGTATACAGGAAATCCGGGTTCATTTCCTTATAGCGTGCCATAGCTGTTGCGAGTTCATCATTCCAACCGTAAATAACAATTTCAACACCTTCACCGCGCGGACCTGTCGGGTAAACGTAAGTTCCCGTGGCGACGTTGGTATCTGCGCCCCCGGGAGCAGAGGGGGTTCCGGTACCGGTCTCTGTTCCGGTGCCTGATTCATTTCCATTCCTGCACGCCGAGAAAGCAACCAACGCTACCAGCGCGAGTACTACTAAAAGCCATGCTCTTTTCATTTTTACCTCCTGTTTTTAAATTTATTTTTTATTTTGGGTTTTACCCTCGTGGCATTCTACAATACTTACAATTTTTTTACAAGATGTTTACAATACAATCAGATAATTTTTTTTGAACAAGCTTAATCCCGTTGACTTCGCGGAAATCTTGATGTAACCTTCTTGTAATAATCGGAAGTGAAGCCATGAAATTAATTGCAGGTTTGGGAAATCCGGGCGACGCTTATAAAGGTACTCGGCATAATGTGGGTTTTGAAACGATTGACAAGCTGAGTTTCGATTTTAATATTTCGATGAAATCAGACCGAAAATTCCGCGCGCACGTCGGCAGCATAAAAGGCGAAGGAAAAATTATTTCGCAAATCATGCTTGTAAAACCCATGACTTATATGAATCTTTCCGGTGAAGCCGTTCGCGCTTTGCTGAACTTTTACAAATTACCCCCATCGGAGTTAATCGTTATTTACGACGACGTTTCCCTTCCCGTGGGGGATATTCGCGTGCGTGAACGCGGCGGCGCGAACGGGCAAAAGGGAATGCAGAATATTATTTCGCAGCTCGGCACGGATGAATTTACGCGGGTGCGTATCGGAATCGGCTCGATGCCGCCGTCTTGGACTCTGTCCGACTATGTATTAAGCCGCTTTTTACGCGAAGAATGGGAAGATATGATAGCAGGAATCACAAAGGCAGGCGACGCGGTTCAACTTATATTAAATGAAGGAACAACTGCGGCGATGAATTTTTACAATAAAAAAATTGTCAAGGAGCAAAGCCAAAATGAATAATGCATTATTTACTCCGTTGAAAAATTCAGTTGTATTCGACAGGGTTTTATCTTCGATTAAGAAAAACAATACGCTTTGGGTGAGCGGAGCGGTCAGCGCGCAAAAATATCATATGACGGCGGCAGTGTTGAGCGAAACGAAACGTTCTGCATTGATTATTGCGTCGTCGGAATTAAAGGCAAAAGAAATATATGAAGATATGCATTATTTTATGCGTGAGAATTGCAGCATATACCCCAGCCGCGATTTAATTTTTTATGCCGCCGATGTAAAAAGCCCGGATATTACGCGTCAGCGTTTGCGTGTGTTGGATGCGCTTCGCAACGAAACCGCGCCCGTTGTGATTTTATCCGCCGAGGCTCTGCTTGACAGAATGATTCCGCCGCAAATTTTTGAGCGTTATCGTTTGAATCTTTCGGTCGGGGATGCTTGCGAGGTCGAGTTGCTTTTAAAGAGGCTTGCACAAATGGGATATGAACGAAGCTCTTTGGCTGAAGGACCCGGTCAGGTTGCTCTGCGCGGCGGAATTTTGGATATTTTTCCGGCTGTTGCGAAGTTTCGGAACACAGACGGCGATGTTCAATTGGGCGAAAGTCAGGCATTGCGTTTGGAATTCTTCGGCGACGATATTGATTCGATTAGAATAATTGATTCGCTTTCGCAGCGTTCGGTTGAAAACGCGCAAAGCTTTGAAATTTATCCCGTAAGAGAATTGGTTTTTAATGCGAAACGTTTACAGCACGCAAAGGAAAAAATTCGCGCGGCGACGGAAGTTCAAAAAAAGGCATTGCTGAAAAACGAACGTTACGATGAAGAAAAAATTCTTTCCGATTTAATAAAAAGCACTTTGGAAAATTGGAGCGAGGATTCGGCGGAAGCGGACGCGTTTTTCCCGTTTTTCTATGAGGAAGAATGCAATTTGCTGGATTATTTCCCCGATAACACAGTAATTTTTTTCGACAGCCCGAATCGAATTACGGTTCACATGGACACCGTTTGGGCAGAATACGAAGAAAGCATAAACCATCGTTTGATTACGGGGCGGCTTCTTCCGCTTCAAATTAATGTGATTATGCCGTGGGCGCAGATTTTGCATAAGACGCAAAAATTTGCGCGCATTTTATTATCGTCGATGTCGGATGAGCTTGATGATTTTCCGAACGCTACGGAAGTTCAAGCTGACGCGCGGTCGTGTGCGCCGCTCAGAAGTAAGCCCGGTGAGCTTAAAGAAGATTTGGCACGCTGGGTGGACGACGGATATCTTGTCGCGATTTTGGCGGGTTCGCGGCGGCAGGGCGAGCAAATTACCGCATCGTTAAACGAAATGGACATGCTTGCGCGTTTCACCGAAACGCTTGACGGCGAAAATTTGGCAACGAATTTGGTAACGGTTACGCGCGGAACGCTTTCCGCGGGGTTTGAATATCGCGATATCAAGCTCGCGGTTATCACCGACAAGGAAATTATCACGACAGAAAAATCTCATCGCAAGCATAAGTCGAAGTCGAAGTCGAGGCGCAGACAATATCATGCCGAAACAATTTCGCATTTTACCGATTTACGTATCGGCGATTACATCGTGCATGACAATCACGGAATCGGCATTTTCCGAGGCATCGAGCAGGTTACAAGCGACGGGCTTTCGAGAGATTATTTAAAACTGGAATACTCTGACGGCGGGCATTTATATGTACAAACTTCGCAGATGGATATGATTCAAAAATACATCGGCGGACGAGAAACCGCGAAATTATCAAAACTCGGCGGCGCGGATTGGGCAAAGGCGAAATCGCGTGCGCGGCAAGCCGTTGAAATTCTCGCGGAGGATTTAATAAAGCTCTATGCCGAACGCGCGGCGGCTAAGGCGCATATCTACGGCACCGACACCGTTTGGCAGTCGGAATTCGAAAGTCAATTCGAGTATAACGAAACCGACGACCAAATTGCCGCCATAGAAGATGTAAAACAGGATATGGAATCCTCGCGTGTGATGGACAGGCTGATTTGCGGCGATGTAGGCTACGGTAAAACGGAAATCGCGATTCGTGCGGCGTTCAAAGCCGTGCAAGACGGAAAACAGGTTGCGTATCTTGTGCCGACGACGATTTTGGCGCAACAGCATTATCATACGTTTACGTCGCGAATGAAATCATATCCGATAACCGTCGAACGTCTTTCGCGTTTTCAGTCGCGTAAAGAGCAACAAGAAACGCTGAAAAATTTGGAAAAAGGTTTGTCCGACATCGTAATCGGAACGCACAGGTTGCTTTCGAAGGATGTGAAATTCAAGGATTTAGGGCTTATCATCGTTGACGAAGAACAACGCTTCGGTGTCGGTCACAAAGAAAAATTAAAGGAAATGCGCTCAAATGTAGATGTTCTTACGCTTACCGCAACGCCGATTCCGCGAACGCTGCATTTTTCGCTCACCGGAATCCGCGACATGAGCCTGCTTGACGAGCCGCCCGAAGAACGCCGCCCCGTTCAAACTTATGTGATGGAATATAACGCGGAATTTGTTCGCGACGCGATTAACCGCGAACTCGCACGCGGCGGGCAAGTCTATTACCTGCATAATCGTGTGCGAAATATCGCCGAAGAAGCCTCCCGTGTGCAAGAGCTTGTTCCCGAGGCGCGAATCGCGTTCGCGCATGGACAGATGTCCGAAACGGAACTGGAAAACATCATGCACGATTTCGTTGAGGGCGATGTGGACGTCTTAGTCTGCACAACAATCATCGAAACAGGCTTGGATATTCCCAATGTAAACACAATCATCATCCAAAACGCCGATTACATGGGGCTTTCGCAGCTTTATCAGCTTCGCGGGCGTGTAGGGCGTTCGAGCCGTCTCGCATACGCTTATCTAATGTACAGACGCGACAAGGTTCTGCAAGAAGAAGCCGAAAAACGCCTGCATACCATTCGCGAGTTCACGGAATTCGGCGCGGGTTTCAAAATCGCGATGCGTGACTTGGAAATTCGCGGCGCGGGAAATCTTCTCGGGCAACAACAGCACGGTCATATGGATTCCGTCGGCTATGATATGTACTGCAAACTTCTCTCCGAGGCAGTCGGTGAACTTCGCGGTTCCCCGCAAAAAGAAACCCACGAAACCAACATCGACATCAGCGTTGACGCGTTCATTCCGCCGCGCCTGATTCCCGACGAACAGCAAAAACTGGAAATCTATAAAAAAATCTCGCTGATTTCAAATCAACAAGATTATCACGACGTTGAAGAAGAAATAGAAGACCGCTATGGCAACCTTCCGCCGCCGGTTATAAATCTTCTCGACGTTGCCCTCATGAAAGCCGAAGCACGCGCACTCGGCGTAATTTCCGTAATGCAAAAAGGCTTGAACATCGTAGTCTCGTTCCGCCCCGACGCCCCCGTTGACCCCGACAAAGTCATGAAAACCATTACTCAAAACCCCACACGCCTGTTGTTCACCATGTCGCAAAATCCCTATATCACAATCCGCGCCTACAAAGACGAAAAACCACCCGAAGACGGCGGCACAGCCCGCATCCGCGAAATCCGCGCACTGCTTGAGAGTATAAAATAGCTTGTATCAATCCATGAATTTCCGTACACGGCAGGTAAAATTATCTTGTCACATATAAATTTATTATGTATAATTCTCTTCACGCTAATGTAGCTCAGTTGATAGAGCAATTGATTCGTAATCAATAGGTCGCGGGTTTGAGTCCCGCCATTAGCTTTTATGTAAAAACCCCTGTTTCAAATGAATCAGGGGTTTTTGCTGTAGTGCGGTAATCACATCAATATTTTCGGGGTTGCCTCTACTTAAAATCATTCAACAAATTCTCCAAATGTTCAGCCTGTGCGCTGAGTTCTTCTGATGAGGCGGCGCTTTCTTCGGCAATGGAGCTGTTTTCTTGGACGATACTTGAAATATCGTTGATGATGGTGTTTAGGCTGCTGATGACAGAAGCCTGTTCTTGGGAAGAGGAGGTGATGTTTGCGACGATTTCGGTGTTTTCTGCGATGCCGTCAACTACTTTTTTGAGGGAGGCGGCGGTTTCGGTGGCGATGCTAAGGCCGAGATGAGCTTTTTCGACGGTGGCGTTGATTAGGCTGCCGGATTCCTTTGCGGCTTCTGCGCTTTTTGCCGCGAGCGTGCGCACTTCGTCGGCGACGACGGCGAAGCCCTTGCCTGCTTCACCCGCGCGGGCGGCTTCGACGGCGGCGTTAAGCGCGAGAAGATTGGTTTGGAACGCAATATCTTCGATGACTTTGATAATTTTTTCGATTTGGTCGCTGGCGTCTGAAATGCCTTTGATTGCCTGCATCATTTCGCCCCTTTGCCTGTTGCTTCGTTCGGT
>JAIRVD010000106.1 GCA_031254075.1 Clostridiales bacterium | reverse complement strand
TTCGTTCGTGCGCCGTTAAAATCAGCGATGCCGCGTCCTACCGCCACAGAGGCGTTTGCATCGAGGGAAGTTGTTCGTTTTCGCATGTTTCCGACATGATTGAATGGTTGCCGAAGGTTGGAATGAACGCGTATTTCAATCAATTTTCCACGCCGTACTGTTTTTTTGATTATTGGTACAAAAAAAATCAGCCCGCAACATTCGAAGAAGTCACCGCAATGGTTTCCGTTCTGACGGAACAAATAAAAAAGCGCGGATTAATGTATCACGCGACAGGTCACGGCTGGACTTGCGACCCAATCGGAATTAAAGGCAACGGTTGGGCAGTCGAGGAATTCACGCTGACCGACGAACAACGCTCGCTTTTGGCGCAGGTTAACGGCAAACGCGAAGTTTTCGGCGGAATCGCGCTTAATACAAATCTTTGTTATTCCAATCCGGCGGTTCGCGAAAAAATCGTAAACGCAATTACATCCTACTGCCGCGAACACTGCGAAGTCGATTATCTGCATTTTTGGCTTGCCGATGTTGATAATAATCATTGCGAATGCGAAAACTGCAAAGATACTTTACCCTCGGATTTTTATGTACAAATGCTTAACGAAACAGACGAATGCCTTGGAAACATTCCGACGAAAATTGTTTTTCTCGTCTATTTTGATTTGCTGTGGGAACCCGCACATGCGCGCCTGAAAAACACCGACCGCTTTACATTGATGTTCGCGCCGATTACGCGCACGTACACGAAAGCGTTTTGCGAAGGCGATGTAGAAATTCCGACCGAACTTGCTCCGTACAAACGCAATAAGTTGGAAATGCCGAAAACCGTCGGCGAAAATATAGCGCGCCTCAAACGCTGGCAAGAGCAATTCCGCGGCGACAGCTTTGACTTCGACTATCACCTAATCTGGGACCACTACCACGACCCCGGCGAATACGAATCCGCACGAATCCTGTTCGAAGACATGAAAAATCTCGACAGGCTCAACCTAAACGGGATGGTAAGCTGCCAAGTTCAACGCGCGTTCTTCCCCACAGGCTTCGCAATGAACGCAATGGCTGCCGCCCTTTGGAACAAAAACCTAACCTTCGAATCCTTCGCGAAAACCTTCTTCACAGACCTGTTCGGAAAACACGCGAACGAAATGCAACACTATTTCAAAAAACTGTCAACTCTGTTCCAACCCGCATATCTGCGCGGCGAACTTCCGCACGTCAGCAAAGAAAGCGCGAAACTTTTCGCCAAAATCCCGAGCGTTATAAATAAAATGCTGCCGAAATTAATTTCCCGCCGCGAAGATATTTTAATTATCCACGCACAACTATGCCTGCAATCAGCCGAAACCCTGCGCCTAAAAGCCGAAGGCAAACAATCCGAAGCCGAAGACCGCTGGAGTCAAACCAAAGACTATGTAAACCAAATGGAACCCGTAATCCACAATGCACTTGACATAAAATATTTCACGGATGTAATCGGGCGTTCAATCAGGGGCGAGAGAATGTTTGGATGAAAAATCGTTGCACAACACTCGAAATGCACCACGATTTGATAACGGAATAAATTTCCGTTATACTACATAAGCTTTAGACAAAACTTTTTTTGCGGGAGAGGAATTGGATTCTAATGGATCCGTTGTTTTTTTATTCTGTAAGTGTCTTTGCGTTGGTCGCGTTGTTGGCGTTCGGGATTTTTTTGAGTGCGGCAGAGATGGCCTTTTCGTCGTTGAGCAGGGTGCGGATTAACAATTTGGCAGAAGGCGGCGGAAAGCGCGGACGAAGGGCGCAGATGGTGGTTGAACTTTATGAAACGCGTTTCGATGAGGTTATTTCGACGATTTTAATTTGCAATAATTTTGTGGCGATTACAGCGGCGACCGTTTCGGCGGCTTTGTTTTATCGGCTTACGCCCGAATACGGATATATTATTTCTACATTGATAATTTCTGCGATTGTAATTGTTTTCACGGACATTATGCCGAAAAGCTCTTCGAAAAAGCAGCCGGAGAAGGTTGCGATGTTCAGCGTGCCGATAATTCGGTTTTTGATGTTATTTTTGATGCCCTTGAATAAGGGCATTATTAAGTTGAAAAACAGCATGAGCGCATCGTTTTCTTCGAAAGACGACGAAGGCGAAACAGCACCGCAAATTTTGCTTGAGCAGGAACTGATTTTCATGGTAGAAGAAGCCGAAACGGGTGGAATTATCAACGAAGACGATTCGACACTGATAACGAACGCGATTGAATTTAACGATGTTTCCGTGTGGGATGTTATCACGCCGCGTGTAAATATTGCGTGCATTCCTTACGGCTCGAGCGTGGAGGAAGTCGCGCAACTTTTCCTCGAAAGCGGCTACTCACGAATGCCCGTTATCGAGGATTCAATTGACACAATCCGCGGAATAGTCCACCTGCGCGACTTCCTAAAGTGCATGGCAACCGCCGCAGACGAAAATCCCGTCACTCTCGAAGACATCATCACACCCGCCGTTTACACCGTCACAAGCGCGCTCATCACCGACCTTCTCACCCTCCTCAAAAAAGAAAAAAGCCACATGGCAATCGTCGCCGACGAATACGGCGGCACCGAAGGTCTGGTGACAATGGAAGACATATTGGAAGAACTCGTCGGCGAAATCTTTGACGAATCCGACGAAATAATCGAAGAATTCACCCCGCTCGGCGAAAACAAACACAAAATCCTCGGCAACGCCGAAGTGGATAAAATGTTTGAATACTTCAATATCGAGGCCGAATCCGAATCAAACACCGTCTGCGGCTGGATTATGGACCAACTACGCCGCATCCCCGAAGAAGGCGACACATTCACCTTCCAAAAATTAACCGTCACCGTAACAAAAACCGACGGCCGCCGCGCCGAAGAATGCGAAATCGAAGTCGCCGCCGAACCAACAGAAGAAACAAAAGAAACAAAAGAAACAAAAGAAACAAAAGAAACAGAAGAAACAGAAGATATAATTGAGGAAGAAATAGAAGAAAGTGAATAGTTTTTTAAGACCATGGACTCTGCCCACACCTGCAAGCCCTTGAAAAGGTCTGACCTAAACTTTAAATTTACTGAAGTTTAATATGTGTCATTATGTCCTCAACACTGCAATCAAGGGCGTTACATATTTTGTCTAACGTTTTTGTTTCTACACTTTTATTTTCCCGTAAACGCTTGATTGTCCGGCTGTCAATCAAGCATGTTTCGCGCAACCTGTATGTCGAAAACCCTCTCTTTTTCATGGTTTCCCAGAGAATATCAAAACTTATCATTTTTTTCCCCGCCTTGTCATTTATATTCTTGACAGGGAATATTCTGGTGCTTATAATCACTTACGCTAAGATGTTATAAGCACCATACATTTTTTAGCAGAGGGGAACTGAAAAAACCGCGTTTGCGGTTTTTTTAGTGTTAAAGTATGGGTCAACTCTTTTCAATGATTTCAAATAATCCCACCGTCAAGGGGGATAACTTGACCTGTTAAGTAGCTTGCGTCGTTTGACGCAAGAAAGACCGCCAATGAGGCGGCTTCGTCAGCATTTCCGAAGCGTCCGAGTGGGATTGATTCCGCGAAGGCGTTTTTTTCTTGTGGAGTAAGACGGGTGTTCATGCGGGTTTCGAACGCGCCGCAGGCGATGGCGTTTACGCGGATGAGCGAGGGCGCGAGTTCTTTTGCGAGGGATTTTGTGAGACCGTTGACACCGGCTTTTGCGGCGGAATACATTGCCTCGCATGACGCGCCGGAGATTCCGAAAATTGAAGTTATATTTATGATGCAGCCGGATTTTTCGCGTACCATTGAGGGGATTGCGATGTGGGAGGTGTTTACGGCGGTAAGAAAATTTGCGGCGAGAATGTCCTTAATTTCTGTTGGTTTCATTTCGGAAAAAAGCCCAAAATAGGTTTCGCCGGCGTTGTTTACCAGAATTTCTACAGTGCCGAAGGCTTCTTCCGCTTGCGCGAATAATTTCTTGCAGGCGGAATAATCCGATGCGTCGGCGCGAATTCCTATAACACGGTTTTCGGCGTTATATTCGGAGCGCAGGAACGCAACGGATTCTTGCATTTTTGCAACGTCATCGCGGCAATTTAAAACTACACTGTCGCCCAGCGCAACAAATTTTTTCGCAATTGCAAAACCGATTCCGCGTGACGAGCCTGTTATTAAAATCGAGCGCATTAGTTTTCGTATGTCATGAATTGATTTACGCGTGTGGCATGGCGTCCGCCCTCGAATTCTGACGAGAGAAATGTGTCGATTATCATTTTCGCGAGCTCGCTGCCGACTACACGCGCGCCGATGCACAGGATTTGCGCATTGTTATGCTCGCGCGCAAGCCGCGCGGTGTAAGGCTCGGAACACATAACGGCACGAATTCCTTTTACTTTGTTCGCCGCCATACACATACCCGCGCCCGTTCCGCAGAATAAAATACCGAAATCATATTCGCCCGCTACGATTCCTTTCGCCGCTGCTAATGCGTATTCGGGATAATCCGCGCTTTTTTCGCCCTTCGAACCAAGGTCGGTTACGTTAAGATTTTTTTCTTTCAGATAAGTCAACATTTCGTCTTTTAAAAATGTTGCCGCATGGTCGTTTGAAATTACGATTCTCATTTTTTTGCCACATCCTTTCAAGCAGAGCGTTTTTTGCTCTGCACATTATATCTTTTTTTTCGCGTTCGTGTTAGACTTTTTCTGAGAAAATCATTACGGAAGGTAGATTTATATGAGTATTCCGAAAATCCACCCGAGCATTCTTTGCGCAGACCACGGAAATATCGAAAATGAAATTAAACGCCTCGTTAACGCCGGCGCGGATTATCTGCATATGGACGTGATGGACGGCGACTTTGTGCCGAATTTCGGTCTTGGTGCGGAAATGTTCGCGCATATTAAAAAGTACACGGATATTCCGCTGGATGTGCATTTGATGATTCGAAATCCCGCACATCATATCAGATTTTTCCGCGAACTCGGCGCGGAAATAATCACCGTTCACCCCGAAGCAGACACACACATCGCCGGAACACTCGCACTTATCCGCGAACTCGGCGCGATTCCCGGCATTGCACTAAACCCCGGAACTTCCGTGGAAATGATAAAGGAAGTTCTTCCGCTCTGCGGACATGTTCTCGCAATGACGGTAAACCCGGGCTTTGCCGGTCAAGAATTTCTCGAATTCACCGTAGGCAAAATCGAAATTTTAGGTCAATTATCAAAAAAATTCGGCTACTCGCTGTGCGTAGACGGCAACATCAATCCCGAACGCATCCGCCGCCTCCAACCTATGGGCGTCACAAATTTCGTAATCGGAACAGCCCTCTTCCGCCAAGACCCCGCAGTGATGATTCGTAAAATTAAAGAGGAATATGCATGAAAAATTTGGGAGGAATGAATTATGAATTACGGTTTTTTTGACGACAATGCGCGTGAGTATGTGATAACGCGTCCGGACACGCCCTATCCTTGGATAAATTATTTGGGCTGTGATGATTTTTTTGGGTTATTTTCAAATACGTCGGGCGGGTATTGTTTTTACCGCGACGCACGAATGTTGCGGTTGACGCGTTATCGTTACAATAACGCGCCGGCGGATATCGGCGGGCGGTATTTTTATTTGCGCGACGGCGGCGAGGTTTGGACGCCGTCATGGATGCCGATGAAATCGAATTTGGACAAGTATGAATGCCGTCACGGAATGGGCTATTCAAAAATTTCTTCGGCAAAGAACGGGCTTGCGTTTTCGCAAACGTCGTTTGTGCCGATGGGTGATACTTGCGAAATTCATAAAATTGAATTGAAAAATGAAAGCACGGCGAAAAAAGAAATTGATTTATTTTCATATATAGAATTCTGTTTATGGAACGCGCATGACGATATGACGAATTTCCAACGCAATTTTTCAATCGGCGAAGTCGAAATCGACGGCAGCGCGATTTACCACAAAACCGAATACCGCGAGCGCCGCAATCATTTTGCCGTTTGGGCAGTGAATGTTCCCGTGGCGGGGTTTGACACGGACAGGCAAGCATTTTTGGGGCTGTACAACGGAGCCGACGCTCCCGATACGGTTTTCGCCGGAAAGGCGAATAATTCCGTTGCATCGGGATGGTCGCCTATCGGTTCGCATCATATTAAACTTGAGCTTTCGCCGGGCGAAACAAAACAAATGGTTTTTGTTCTCGGCTATTGTGAAAATCCCGAAGACAATAAATGGGAAAAAATGCATGTAATAAACAAAGCCCCCGCGAACGCGCTATTGGAAAAATACGGAACACCAAAAGCCGCTGACAACGCACTCGCCGCGTTGAAGGCATATTGGACAAAACTTCTTTCCAATTTTACCGTCGAAGCCGACGATAAAAAAATGGCACGGATGGCGGGCGTTTGGAATCAATATCAATGCATGGTTACATTTAATATGTCGCGCAGTGCGTCTTATTTCGAGTCGGGAATCGGGCGCGGAATGGGTTTCCGCGATTCAAATCAGGATTTGCTCGGGTTTGTTCATCTTGTGCCGGAGAGAGCGCGTGCGCGAATTCTCGATATCGCGGCAACGCAATTTCCGGACGGCAACGCGTATCATCAATATCAGCCGCTTACAAAACGCGGAAACAACGAAATCGGCTCGGGCTTCAACGATGACCCGCTTTGGCTGATTCTCGGAGTTGCTTCCTATATAAAGGAAACGGGCGACTACACGATTTTGGACGAAATCGTTCCGTTCGACAATGACGAGTCGCTCGCCGACACTTTATTTATTCATTTGAAACGCTCGTTTGATTTTACGATAAACAACAAGGGACCTCACGGTTTGCCGCTAATCGGACGCGCAGACTGGAACGATTGCCTCAATTTAAACTGCTTTTCAAAAACACCGGGTGAATCTTTCCAAACGACCGCGAACTTCGAAAGCGGAATTGCGGAGTCTGTATTGATTGCGGCGATTTTTGTTTTCGTCGGACCTGAATATGTAGAAATCTGCAAACGCACAAATCGCGCGGAAGAAGCCGCCCGCGCCGAAGCCGCCATCGCCGAAATGACAAAGACCGTTGAAATACACGGCTGGGACGGTAACTGGTTTTTGCGCGCATACGATGCACACGGTAAAAAAATCGGCAGTCATGAGTGCGAAGACGGAAAAATTTTCATCGAATCAAACGGATTTTCCGTAATGGCAGGAATCGGTTTAAACGACGGACGCGCCGAAAAAGCTTTAGACTCGGTAAAAGAACATCTCGATTCGCCATACGGAATCGTTCTTCAACAGCCCGCGTACAAAGAATATCATATCGAACTCGGCGAAATTTCTTCCTACCCGCCGGGCTACAAGGAAAATGCAGGCATTTTTTGCCATAATAATCCGTGGGTTACAATCGCCGAAACAAAACTCGGTCGCGGTACACGCGCATTTGAGACATATAAAAAAATCTGCCCTGCGTATCGCGAGGACGACAGCACCCTGCGCCGCATGGAACCATATGTCTACTGCCAAATGATTGCGGGCAAAGACGCGGTTCGGCACGGCGAAGGCAAAAATTCCTGGCTGACCGGAACCGCCGCGTGGACTTTCACAAGCATTTCGCAATACATTCTCGGCATTCGCCCCGAATACGACGGCTTGCGCATCGACCCGTGCATTCCCGCAGATATGAAAGGCTTCAAGGTTACGCGAACATTCCGCGGCACTACCTTCAAGCTAAGCGTCGAAAATCCTTCCGCCGTTGAGAAAGGCGTAAAATCAATTTCAATAAACGGAAAAGAAACAGACGGAAATATCCTT